>JASHYS010000516.1 GCA_030042915.1 Acidobacteriaceae bacterium | reverse complement strand
GTCAAGCTGTGGGCCGCGGAATACCCCTGGGCGATTGCGCTCGCTGCCATTCTGCTTTCGTTCCTGCTCGCCATCTGGATGCGGCAGTGGTTGCGCGCCCGCGCCCGTGCTCGCCTAACCATGGTCTAAGGCCAGTCGCCAGATTTGAAGGCTCACAGAGTGCCCCTGCCTTTGCCCTGGAGAAATGCCTCATTCTTAAACCAACTCCCGCATTTTCAGTGCGAATCAGGCACGTGTGAGAAGAACTCCATGGGAAAAACCCTGGCGAATCAATAAAATTAATATTTATTCTTGACATACTTAAAAACCATGATTATGATCGGATTCGAAGTCAATAATCTCGATTCCAACCATGCCCGACACCCCAAAACCCGCATTCGACTGGCAGGAGCTGCTTCGCATCGCCCAGGGCTCGCCCCTGGTCATCGAGCGGGTCCGCATCCCCGAGAAGCAGGTCACCGTCGAAGGCCAATTCACCCTCCCCCAACTCGCCCAGCTCAACCTTGAAGATCAGGTCTTCGTCACCGCATTTCTCCGCTCCCACGGCACCATCAAGGAGATGGAGCAGACCTTCGGTGTCAGCTACCCCACCATCAAGGCTCGCCTCAACCGCATCGCCAGCCAGCTGGAGTTTGTCGAAATCGTCGACAACGTCGAAGCCAACCGGGCGCCCTCGCGCACCCAGTTGCTGGAGCGCCTGAAAGCCGGCGAAATTTCCGCCGCGGAAGCCATTCGCGCCCTGGAGGCCCTTAAATGACTCCCAATTTCGCCGTCCTGCAGGTTGAAGCGCCGCATTTCCGCCTGCCGCGTCTGTGGATTCCGCTGTTCCTGCTCTGGATTCCCATCATCCTGCTCTCGCCCATCATCTTTGTTGTCATCTTCGGCCTTGCCATGGCAGGCCAGGTCAGTCCCTGGCGCGCCATCGCCGTTTTCTGGGCCATCGTGTGCAGCCTGCCCGGAACCCACATCCACGTCAGCACGCACGAAGCGAAGGTTCTTGTGGGCATTTTGTAACGGTCCGTACCGCCGGTCTCCGGACCGGCTGTCGTGCGGGCGTCCACGCCCGCACTTTTGAAAAAACCCACCCCCGACAGGAGATCCCAATGAACGAAAATCGCCGCCAGATTTTGGAAATGCTTGCCGCCGGCAAAATCACCGCCGACGAAGCCGAGAAGCTGCTCACCGCGCTCGAGCCCGACTCCACCGTAACCGCGCGTACCTTCACAGCGACCGCGCCCGAAGGCTGGAACGATACGCCCACAAAAACACGCGCCAAATACCTGCGCGTGCTGGTCGAAGCCAACGAAAAGGGTGAGCCCACCACCGTCAACGTGCGCGTGCCCATGCAACTGCTGCGCGCGGGCGTGCGTCTGGCCAGCCTCATTCCCAAGCAGGCGCAGGAGCAGCTGGACGAGAAACTCAGCGCCCACGGCGTGCCGCTTACGGTGTCGCAAATCAAACCGGAGAATCTCGAGGAGCTGATCGATCACCTCGAAGATCTTTCGGTGGACGTGGACGCCAAAGAAGAGAAGGCCAAGGTGAAGGTCTTCTGCGAATAGAGCAGGGAGTAGCCCATAGCCAATAAGGAATAGAAACCTCGGCACCGCCGGCTTTCTGTTCCCTGCCTTTCTATTGCAGCGTCAGTGTGCCTGCAGCGGAGTCGCCGGAACAGCTGCCGCTTGCTCCGCTGAGGCCGTACTGAATCGCAAGCGTCTTTCCGCTCGGGGAAAGGGTGCCCGAAACGCCGAGAGTTTCGCTTGACGTCACATTCAGGCCGTTTTGGAAGCCGCTGCCAACGAAACTGGTGCTGATTGCCATTGCGGAGGACGGGACGCAGGAGTCGCCGGTTATGGTCATTGTTCCTGTCAGGCCGAGCAGTCCCGATGAATTCGGACCGTTGCTCTGGTTCAGAAGTGCCGACACCGTGAAGCTCTGCCCCGTACTCGCTGACGTTACGGTGCCGGAATAGGTTCCGTCGAGCGCCGCATACTCAACTCCGGCTACGCTCCCCTGCGATATCGTCCCCTCAGTGCCGGTCAGCGTAAAGCTGCCATTCGACATGGTTGTCCCGCTCACAGTTCCGGCCATGGCAAACACCGGAACGCCTCCGGGGGCGGTTGAACCCAGCGTCAGGTTGCCGCTGGCGTCAATTGTACCGGTGAGCGACGTGTTCATTACGGTGAGCGGTCCGCCGCAGAATCCGCCTGCAACACAGATTTGGGGCTCCGGCGGCAGCACCGCAATCCCCGACGCGCTTCCTGCATTGGATGCAAGGTAAATGGATATCGGTTCGATTCCACTGGCCCCGGCATTGGCTGTGAACACCCAGTTTCCAGTGATATTCGCACCAGAGCCAGGAGGGTCGCTCATCGTCGGCGAATTCGATCCGCAACCCGCGATGCCGGCCGCCAAAACAGCGCAAGCCATCACCGCGGCCCAGCAGCTTCTACCTGCCGAATGAAAACGGGAAGTCATCGCGCACACCTCCCCACGATTTCTTTTGGAGACCTGTCCAGTTAGACGCGGATCCTGCCTCAATGTTACCGCCGCAGATTCCGCATCTTCAAGAGGCGCTGCGGGTGTGATGCGCAGCACCAGGGGGGCTTCCTACTGGCTACCGGCGATTGGCTATTGGATACTCGCTGCCTTTATCCGCTTGAGCGCCTGCATGGGCACCACCTGCACGGTCACGTCGCGCACCTCTGACAGGAAGCGGTTGAGCACCGAGCCGCGCCAAAGAATGTCCCAGCGCGACCGCGCCGACTGACCAAACACCACGTGGCTGATGTTTTCCTGCTGCGCAAAGCGGATCAGTGCGTCGGACACGTTGCGATCGGTGAGCGTCACGACTTTTGCGCCCAGATCCCGCGCCATGCGCTGATACTCCTCCAGCCGGTGATATGCCTCCGGGTCGCCGTGGCCTTTGTCGTCGGGGCGGGTCACGTACACCGCGTACCAATTGCTCGCCAGGCGTCCGGCAATGCGCGCGCCCACGCGCAGCAGCCGCTCCGTGCCCGGCCGCGTGCTCAGGCACACCATCACCTTCTCCGGGATCGGCGCCTGCTCCAATCCCTGGATGCGCCGGTACTCGGCAGCCGCGCTGCCCACCTGCTCCGCCGTGGTACGCAGCGCCAGTTCGCGCAGCGTGTTCAGGTTGCCCTTGCGGAAAAAGTTGGCCAGCGACTGCTCCACTTTATCCGGCGCGTAGATTTTTCCCTGGCGCAGCCGGTTGCGCAGCTCGTCCACCGTCACGTCCACGTTCACCACTTCATCGGCGCGCTTGAAAAAGCTGTCGGGAACGGTCTCGCGAATGGTCGTGCTGGCCGAGCGGCTCACCGCGTCGTTCAGGGTTTCAAGGTGCTGGATGTTTACCGCGCTCATCACGTTGATGCCCGCATCCAGCAGCTCCAGCACATCCTCGTACCGCTTGCGATTCTTGCTGCCGGGCACATTGGTGTGCGCCAGCTCGTCTACCACCACGGTGGTGGGATGGCGGGCGATGATGGCGTCCACGTCCATCTCTTTCAGGTTCACCCCGCGATAAGGAATCACCTTTTGCGGAATGATCTCCAGGTCGCGGATGCGCGCTTCAGTCTCCTTGCGCCCGTGCGACTCCACCAGCCCGATGACCACGTCGACGCCCTGCTGATGCTTCATGTTGTAGGCGTCGTTGAGCATGTCGTAGGTTTTGCCTACGCCGGGCGCCGCGCCAATATAGATGCGCAGCTTTGCGGGTTCCGGAGTCTTCTCGAGTTGGATCTCGGCCATCGCTCTAACCCGCCTCGACGGGATGCTGCGCTTCGGTGGCTACGGCTACCGGAAGCGTGAACCGGAAAGTCGACCCGTGACCCAGCCGGCTCTCCACGGCGATCTGCCCGCCCAGCGACTCCACCAGCCGCCGCGCCAGCGAGAGGCCCAGCCCCGTTCCGCTTTCAGAGAACGGATTCAAGCGGTCGAAGATCGAGCTCAATCGCTCCGCCTCGATGCCGCGTCCCGTGTCGCGCACGCTGAATTGCACAAAATTCTTGATCTCCTCGGCCGACAGCAGAATTTCGCCGTCCTCCGGCGTGTAGCGCAGCGCATTGGAAATCAGGTTGTCGAGAATCGACCGCAGCGCACGGCGATCAGCCTGCACCGTCGCCAGATCGGCAAACGCCTGCACCTCAATCCGCACATGTTTCCTGGCCGCCTCGTCGATGAACCCATTGCGCGCCTCGTTCAACACCTGCAGCGGGCGGATTCGTTCCAGTTTCAGCTCGCGCTTGCCCGTGTCCAGCTCCGCAACTTCGATCAGATCGCTCATCAGGTCGCTCAGCTTCTCTGCATCCTTGCTGGCCGAGTCCACCAGCTCGGTCTGCAGCGGCGTCAGCTCGCCGCTGAATCCCTGCGCCAGCGCATAGAGCCCGCGCCGCAATTGCAACAGCGGATCGCGCAGCTTGCGGCTGGCCACGCTAATAAACTGCGTCTTGAATCGGTCGGTATCCTGCAGGATGGTCACGTCTTCAAGCGTGGTCACAGCGCCCAGCAGCCTTCCCTCAGAGTCGCGCATGGGCGTGGTGCGCAGCCGATAGCTTCGCTCCTGCTGGCCGATGCGCATGGGCAGCATGGATGCTTCGCCTTCCGCTGCCACGGCCTTCTGCATTGAAACGGCGTCGCGAATCGAGTTCAGGATCTTGTCTCCGCCCGGCGCCTTTGCCAGAGCCATGCGGTCGCTGGCGGCCTCGCCCAGCAATTCGGCTGCCGCCTGGTTCAGCTTCAGCACATGTCCCTTGCCGTCGGTTACGATGATGGGCTCAAAGATGGATTGCAGAACAGCGTCGGAAAGCTGAAACTCCATCTGCTTGCGTCCGGCCTCGGTGTCGCGCAACTCGCGCAGCCGCACGGCAATCCGGCTCAGCTCGCTGGCAATCACCCCAAAGTTGTCGTGGCCGCGCCAGAGGACGTGATGTTCCAGATTGCCCTGCGCAATGCGGTGCGCGTCGCGTGCCAGCTTGCCGATGGGCCGCAGGATGGCGTAAATGGTCAGGGCTGCAAGCAGCACCGCAGCAGCCGCAATGGCGTAGCCCAGAGAGAGCTGTCCCGCGCGGGCCAGCGCTTTGTGCGCAATGGCCACCAGACCCACGGTCAGGCAGCCGAGGAGCACACAACCGACCATCAGTCGCTGGGTAAGGTTCAGCATGTCCGCTATCCGCATTCTCGCGGATGCAGCCGCAACCTGCAACGGCGTAATCTCACGGAATCCGGCACGCGGCCAGCATGCCGTTGTGCCACGGGCAGTCGAGGCCTTCCGGCTGCGGATACGAAACCAGCGCCCAATTCACGCCAAATTCCGCCTTCAATCGCTCGAAATCCGCTAGCTTGAAGTTGCTCCATCCCTGCTCGGCTTCCACCTGCCGCGCCCACACCGGCCCCAGCTCCGGGACCTGCGTCACCACCGCTGCGTCCTTCACCGCATCGGCCAGCTGGCTGCGCTCCGCCAATGCGCGAAAGCCGTGATAATCCTCGCCCGGCGCTTCCATGTAATGCGGGTCGAGAGCAAAGTAGGCATTCTGAGGCGTGTTCGCACGAATCCAGGCAAATGCCTCGAGCCAGGGGTTGGCCGGCGTGCGGCCCGGCAACTCCAGGTGCCGGCTGCTGGCGAATTCTGCTCTCTGCCACGCCAGCATGCATCCGTTTACCGCCAGCAGAAACACCGCCCATCGCCACACGCTCCGCTGCAGCAAAAATTTCCCCATCAGGCATCCGGCCGTGAGCATGAAGAGAAAATAGAGCAGATGCAGATAGCGCATCGGTTGCAACGGCGTGAGCCGCACCAGCGCCGGCGAGCAAAGCATGGCCATGGCCAGCGCCTGGTGAAAGACGCCGTAGGCGAACGCTGCCAGCGCAAATCGCGCCAGCACGGTTTCTCCACGGCTGCGCGCCAGCCGCCACAGCAACCAGAACAAAAACAGAGGCGCCAGCGCGCCCAGCCATTCGTACCAGGTCCACTTGTACAGGTAGTAGTACGTCCGAGTGTCCAGAGCCTTGCGCCACGCCGGATCGGCCGGCTCGAACACCCAGCCCAGCGGCACGGCAGCGGCGAGCGAATCGCGCCACCGAAGCACGCGTGCGCGCACCGAATCCGCCAGCGCCACAGCAAGAAAAAAGCAAAATGAAATTCCCATCGCGGCCATCAGCGGATGCATGAGGAACGCCACCAGCAACAATGGCGCGGCCTGCCAGCGTTTCCCATCCAGAATCCGCGAAACCGCCAGCAGGATCGCCGCCGTAGCCAGGTTGCGCGGGTGCAGGTGTTGGTCGACCATGTAGAGCGCCGTGCCCGCAACGGGAAGCGTAAACATCGCAGCCACCAGCGCCACGCCTGCCCAGCGCGCGGTTTCCTCTTCGAAAAGCCGGTTGGCGATGCGCTTGACTGCCCAAAGAATCAGAAATAGGCACACCAGTTGCCAGAAAAGCTCCGCCCACGCGAGCGGCATACGCGTCCAGCGCACGAAGTGCGCCATGCCCACGTCAAATTGCGTGGCTTGCATCTGCAGCTTGAAAAATCCGGCGTTGAACGGATAGAGCGCGGGATCGAGGCGCGCTTTCACCGCAGGCAGGTAGATGCCATCGTCTTCAAGGCCGGGATGGTAGCCCATCACCAGAAAACCGAGCAGCGTGAAGAGGAGAGCGCCTGCGATCTCGCGAGCCGCGCGCCGGAATCTCAGTCCGCGGCTCGCGTCCGGGCTTGCAAGTTGCTCGATGGGTGCTGTGCAGTGCGCCACATCCGATAGCTTAAATCTGTGGCAGCATCATGCGCAGAAGTAGAAACGCCGCCACCCCCGCGAAGAACACCAGCGCCATGCGGATGCCGGGCTCGCGGTTCACCTCGGGCACCAGGTCGGTTGCCGCCACGTAGATGGCCACGCCCGCCGATACCGGTAATCCATACGGCACCCACTGCGGCACAAGTTGAATCACCAGCACTCCGGCAAGCGTAGCGGCGGCCAGAGCCACCGCCGACCAGAACGCCGTTCGGCGGCTGCGTCCGCTGGCCATCATCACGCTGGCCATGGTGAATCCCTCGGGCGCCTTGTGCAGCAGGATAGCGAGAAAAATCAGCCAGCCCAGCCAGTTCGACAGCGCGAAACCCGACCCAATGGCTACGCCGTCGAACAGGGCGTGCACGCTCAACCCTCCCAGCACCGAGTAGCCTGTGCGCCGTGAGACGAACTCGCCGGCATGCGTCTCTTCGCCAAAATGAAAGTGCGCGTTGATGGTGTGCTCGAGCAGATGCACGGCGCAGTAACCGGCCATGATGAGCGCGGGTCCGAGCCGCGCATTCAGCCGAAAACTTTCGGGCGCCATCTCCAGCAGCGCCGTGGCCATCAGAAACCCCGCGCCCAGCGCAACAAAATAGCGCAGATAGCGCTCCACGCCGTGCGCGCGCACCAGCACCAGCCCGCCGGCCACATCGGCCAGCGCGGCAATGGCGCCGAGAATGAGCGAGGTCGTAAGCATTCAGCCGCTGTGCCGGATGTGCAGCACATCGCCATCCTGCAC
>JASHYS010000062.1 GCA_030042915.1 Acidobacteriaceae bacterium | reverse complement strand
TTGGATCGTCTTGCCTGACGCGCGCCATAGGATCGGGACCCTCTTTCGATCCTTAAAAATCAGGATCAAAGCGAGATTATCACTGAAAAGCGGGTTTGAATTGAAAAACTTGGACCAGTTGAGAGAAAGCAGCGAAACACCGACGGCGCACAGCAAGGAAGTGTATACTTCTGGTCCGACCTCTTTGCCTGCTTTCGGGCATCGACGATAAGCACGCGAGGTAGAATGAATTCCATGCTGCTGCACGAAGACCGTTTGTTCCCCGCTGAGGCCAGCACCCGCAAGATAGCGCGTTCCTTATATAAACAGGTACACAATTTGCCCATTGTGAGCCCGCACGGGCATACGCAGGCTTCGTGGTTTGCCAAAGACGAGCCATTTCCTGACCCGGCAACGCTGTTTGTGCAGCCCGATCATTATGTGTTTCGCATGCTGTATAGCCAGGGCGTGTCGATGGAAGACCTGGAGATCGGGCAGCCGGTGGTGAAGCAGCCGCGCAAAGTATGGAGGATCTTCGCCAGCCACTACTATCTGTTTCGCGGCACACCCACGCGCATGTGGCTGGATTATGCGTTCGAGAAGCAATTTGGGATGAAGGAACGGCTGAGCGAGAAAACCGCCGACCTGTATTTCGACACCATTGCAGAGAAGCTGAAGACGCCCCAGTTCCGGCCGCGAGCGCTTTACGAAAAATTCAATATTGAAGTGCTGTCGACGACCGAGTCTGCCCTGGATCCGCTGAAAGACCACCAGGCGATTCGGGCGTCGGGATGGAAGGGACGGATTATTCCAGCATTCCGGCCCGATGCGGTGGTGGATCCGGAGTTCAGGGGGTTTGCGGAGTCGATTGCTAGGCTGGGCGAACAAAACGGGGAAGACACGTCGACGTGGAAAGGCTACCTGAACGCGCTGGCCAAGGCGCGGGCGCGATTCAAGGCGCTGGGCTGCACGTCGACCGACCACGGGCATCCTACAGCGCAGACCGCGGACCTGACGGAGGGCGAGGCGGCAGCGCTTTTCAGCAAAATTCGCGGCGGCAAAGCCGATGCGGCCGAGCAGGAGCTTTTCCGGGCGCAGATGCTGACAGAGATGGCGCGGATGAGCGTGGAGGACGGGCTGGTGATGCAGATCCACCCCGGGGCAGTGCGCAACCACAACCGCCTGATCTACGAAAAGTACGGGCGCGATATGGGCGCGGATATTCCCGGGCCCACCGACTATGTGTATGCGCTGCGGCCGCTGCTGAACCGGTTCGGCAACGAGAAGAACCTCACCATCATCCTTTTCATGCTCGACGAGTCGACCATCAGCCGCGAATTGGCGCCTCTGGCCGGCCACTATCCCTGCTTGCGCCTTGGCCCTCCGTGGTGGTTTCATGACAGTCCTGAGGGCATGATGCGCTTCCGCGAGTTGGCAACGGAGACAGCCGGCTTTTACAACACGGTGGGATTCAACGACGACACGCGGGCGTTTTTATCCATTCCGGCGCGGCACGACGTGGCGCGCCGCATCGATTGCTCGTTTTTGGCGCGGCTGGTGGCGGAACACCGGCTCGACCAGGACGAGGCGTTCGAACTGGCGCACGCTTTGACTTACGATCTGGTGAAGAAGGCGTACCGGTTGTAAATGGCAGGTGACGGGTTTCAAACGGAGTTTGCGGTATGAGCCTTTATTGTTGCGTAGGCAGCACGGAGACGGATCTTTCGGCAGAGCAGCTGCAAGAACTGCTGGTGGACAGCCTGGCTAAGCTGGGCCCGCGCAAGAGCGTGCTGGCCGTGCCGCCGGACCGGAGCCGCGAACATTCACGGGCCGGCGATCTGACGCGGTATGTCTGGCAGCACTACGGCGGCTGCCTGAAGGCTGTGCTGCCCGCCATCGGCACGCACACGCCCATGCGGCCTGACCAGATCGGACACATGTTTGGCGGCGTGCCGCTGGAACTCTTCAAAGTGCATAACTGGCGCACCGACATCGAGACGCTGGGCGAGCTTCCCGCGGAATATATCCGCGAGCAGTCGGAAGGCAAGCTGAACTACACATGGCTGGCGCAGGTGAACCGGCTGATCTCGCAGGGCGGATTCGACCTAATCCTGTCGATCGGACAGGTAGTGCCGCATGAAGTGATCGGCATGGCCAACCACTCCAAAAACATTCTGATTGGCACGGGCGGGCGCGAAGGCATCAACCGCAGCCACTACCTGGGCGCGGTGTACGGGATGGAGCGGATCATGGGCAGGGCCGAAAATCCCGTACGCAACGTGCTCAACCTGGCCTGCGAGCGATTCCTGCGGCATCTGCCCATCGTGTACGTGCAGACTGTGGTGGGTCGCGGCAAAAACGGCGGCCTGGCGGTGCGCGGATTGTTCATCGGCGATGACCTCGAGTGCTTCCTGCGGGCGGCCGAGCTGAGCCTGAAGGTCAATTTCGAAATGGTCGACGAGCCGATCAAGAAAGCCGTGGTTTATCTCGATCCCACGGAGTTTCACAGCACCTGGATCGGCAACAAGGCGGTGTACCGCACGCGCATGGCGCTTGCCGATGGCGCGGAGCTGATCATCCTGGCGCCGGGCGTGAGGGAGTTCGGCGAGGACAAGGGGATTGATGCGCTGATCCGCGAATATGGCTATCGCGGAACACCGGCCACGCTGAAAGCAGTGAAGGAAAATGCGGACCTGGCTGCGGATTTGAGCGCTGCAGCGCACCTGATTCACGGGTCGTCGGAAGGCCGCTTCAAGATTACCTGGTGCCCGGCCGAGCTGAGCCGCGAAGAGATCGAGGGCGTGGGATTTGCATACAGCGACTTAAAAACCATGATCAAGCGATACGATCCCCAGAAGCTGCGCCACGGCTACAACCGAGTGGGCGGAGAAGAGATTTTCTTTGTTGCCAACCCGGGGCTGGGATTGTGGGCGCATCGCAGCCGTTTCGAGAGCGCAACTGCGGCGGATGCCGCGGTTGCCGCAGGCCATGCCCGCTAGTGTGCTGTCATCGACGTTCATTCAACAATCGCAGATCCTTCCACTCGTCCGCCTCAGGCGGACTCGCTTGAGGATGACAAACGACTATGGGAACTCAGGGTCTCAAGCTCAGCAAGTATTCGGTGGGCGTCGGCGACCGATTTGCGCACCAGGCCAAAGCGCAACTGCAGGCATGCATCAAGGCGCTGCAACACGGCGTCGAGGTAGTGCCGGTTTGGAACAAATCGAATCGCGAACACATGATTATCGGCTCCGACCCGTCGTCGGTGCGCCAGGCTGCCGATGCCGCCGTGAAGGCGCTGCACTGGAGGTTGCCATACTTCTGCGACGCCGACCATATCACCGCCGAAACCGTGGGACGATTCCTGGCGCCATGCGATTTTTTCACCTTTGATGTGGCGGATATCATCGGGCGCGCGGCGCCGCCGGCCGACATAAAAAGCTTTGTGAACAAGCATCCCGAACTGCATGGAAGCATCGCGCTGGCCGGAGCCGATGAGGCATTTGAGATCTCGGCCGAAATCCTTCACCGCACCGCCGAGAAGTTTCTGGCCGCCGTGAAGAAGGCCGGCGAAGTCTATCGCCGGGTGCTGAGCGCCAAAGGTGAGGGGAAGTTTGTTCCCGAGGTGTCGATGGACGAAACCGATCGCGCGCAGAGCCCGGTGGAGCTGCTCATCATTCTGGCGGCCATCGCCGATGAAGGCATTCCGGTGCAGACCATCGCTCCCAAGTTCAGCGGGCGATTTAACAAGGGCGTGGATTACGTGGGCGATGTCAAGCAGTTCGAGCGCGAGATGGCGCTGGACATTGCAGCGATTGCCTACGCGGTGAAGCAATACGGTTTGCCTGAGAACCTGAAGCTCAGCATCCACTCGGGCAGCGACAAGTTCTCAATCTACCCGGCGATCCACGCGAACATGAAGCGGATGAATGTGGGCGTACATTTGAAGACCGCGGGCACCACCTGGCTTGAGGAGCTGATCGGCCTGGCCGAAGCCGGCGGTGAAGGCCTGGAACTGGCCAAGGAAGTGTACGCGGAGGCGTTGGCGCATCGTGAGGAGTTATGCGCGCCCTATGCCACTGTCATCGACATCGATCCCCGCAAGCTGCCGTCAGCCGAAGAAGTGCGCGGCTGGAGTTCGGAGCAATACACATCAGCACTGCGCCACGCGGAGGGAGCGGCAGCTTACAATAGCGGTTTGCGACAATTGCTGCACGTGGGCTTCAAAGTGGCTGCCAAGATGGGGCGCCGCTACGTTGATCTGCTCGAAGCCAACGAGGCCGTGATTGCGAAGAATGTGACGGAAAACTTGTACGACCGCCACATTGCGCCGGTGTTTCTGGGATGTAGCTCCTAGCTTCTAGTCTCTAGCTTCTGGCTTTACCCCCGTGGAGATGGAATGAACGCGCAACTGTTTAACCTGGATGGCAAAACTGCGGTGGTGACGGGAGGAACTTCAGGGATTGGCCGCGCACTGAGCATTGGCCTGGCAGACGCCGGCGCCGATGTGGTTCCCACGGCGCGGCGCCAGCAGCAGGTGGACGAAACCGCCGGCGAGATCGAGGCGCGCGGGCAGCAAACGCTGCGCGTGGCCTCGGACGTGGGCGATCGCGGCTCGCTGGAAAAGCTACTGGCCGCCACGGTTGACCGCTTTGGGAAAGTGGACATCCTGGTGAATTGCGCGGGCGTCATCAAGCGCACCGCCACGTTGGATTTGGCCGAAGCCGATTGGAACCACATTCTGAACGTGAATCTGACGGGGACGCTGCGTGCCTGCCAGGTATTCGGCAAGCACATGCTCGAACGCGGCTATGGGCGCATTATCAACATCGCCTCGCTGAATAGCTTTGTGGCGCTAAGCGAGGTGGCGGCGTACGCGGCCAGCAAGGCGGGCGTGGCGTCGCTCACGCGCTCGTTGGCCGTGGAGTGGTCGAAGAAGGGCGTGACTGTGAACGCGGTGGCGCCGGGCGTCTTTCGCACCGATTTGAATGCCCAGTTGCTCGACTCCACCGCGCGCGGCCAGGAATTGCTGATGCGGACACCGATGGGCCGCTTTGGAAAGACCGAAGAGTTGGTCGGCGCGGTAGTGTATCTGGCTTCCGACAGCGCATCGTTCGTTACCGGGCAAATCCTGGTGGTGGACGGAGGTTTTCTGGCCAGCGGCGTGAACCAATAATCTGAATTCTTCTGCTTCGTCCAGAATTTACTTGCCTCACAAGCTCCAGAGCGGTTAGAGTCTCTCAATCCGTATCCCCCCAAATACCTATTTCGGATGGAGTGAACCATGAGGGCAACTAGACGTGTATTGGCGACAGTAGCGGCCGCTATCTTGTGTTTTGGCGCAGTGGCCTGCGGCAATGGAGTCAGCGGGCACACCTTCCAGGGCCCCGGAGGACTGGTTCAGGTCCAGTTCCAATCGGGCGGCAAAGCAATTGCGACCGTCGGAGCCTTGACGGATAACTGTACCTACACGGTGGACGGCAAGACGGTCGCGCTGACGTGCGAGGGCATCACGACCGATTTGACCAAGGACAGCGATGGTTCGCTGAGCGGGCCGCCCGACGGCATGATGTCGAAGATGACGCGGGTCAAGTAATCGCGGCCAACCTGGCTAACCAATCGAGAGCGCAGGCTTGCCGCCTTTTGCGATCAGCGCAGCGTGACGTTGGCCCCGTCGCGCTTGAGGATGGCTTCGCCTTGCGTTGCGTTCACTTCCACGTCGGTTCCCGTGACCGTGGCGTAGCCGATGCTGAGGCCGGTCTGGCCGCTCAGCTTGACGTTTTTCAGAACCACATCGTCAACCGGTGACTCGGGAAGGCCGACGATGGCACCATCCATCGCGGCGCCGGTAGCCGTGATGTTTTCGAGCAGGATGTCGTGGAAATGCGGGGTCAGACGTCCCACTGGTTGCGGCGTCTGCGAGCCGTCGGGCGGCAGGATGCGCGGATAGTATTCGCTGATGACGATGGGATTGCGCACATCCTTCATATCCAGATCGCGAAAGACCAGATGACTGACGTCGTTGCCGCGGTCGCGATTGGCCTTGATGCGGATGCCGTTGTCGGTGCCTTCAAAGTGAATGCGCTCGGCAGTAATGTTGTGCGCGCCGCCCGCAATCTCGCTGCCGATAGACAGGCCGTGGCCATGGAGAAACGTGCAGTCGGTGATGGTGATGTCGTGGCTGGGATCATCGGGTCCGGGCGAGTTGATGGCGCCGGACTTGATAGCGATGTTATCGTCGCCGGTATCGGCGTAAAGATGATCGATCTTGATGTTGGAAGAAGAGAAGGGATCGACAGCGTCGGTATTCGGTGATGGATACGGCGCCAGAATTCTGACATTGCTGATGACCACGTCGTCAGAGTAGTAGGGAACCAGTTGCCAGAAGGGCGAGTTCTGGATGGTGACGCCTTCCACGCGCACGTGCTTGCAATGGTCGAAGACGATCAGGCGCGGGCGGGGATGGGGACTGCCCATGACGCCAAAGTCGCGATTGCCGCGGGCCATCTGCCACCAGCTCTCGCCATTGCCATCGATCGTGCCCTCGCCGGTAATGGCTACGTTCTCAGCATCGGTGGCGCTCACGAGCGATTGCAGGGCGGGAAGGCGGAACTCGGTCTTGGCGGGATAGTCGGCATGATCGGGCGAACCGAGAAGCGTGGCACCCTTGTCGAGCTGCAGCGTGATTTTGCTTTTGAGCACGATGGGCGCGCTCACGTACGTGCCGGCGGTGAGCAGCACCGTGCCCCCGCCCTTGGCCGCGCAGGTGTCGATGGCCTTTTGAATGGCATCGGTGTCCTTGGTGGTGCCGTCGCCCCTTGCGCCAAAGTCGCGCGGATTGCATGTGCGTGCCGCGTGGAGAACGGCGGCCGAAAGCACGAAAGCAACCAGCAGCGCCGCCATGGCCACGCGCGGGCGCAAGTTTTTGCTCGGGAACATTGGGTAGCCTCGCGGGGATGAGATTCGAGCGCACTCATCATACACCAGCGGAATCAAGTGGTCCTACCACAATTGGCAAGCCAATTGGCTGGTAGAACCGAGGTACGTTTCGCGCGCGACGCGGGGTGGTAGAATTCCGCTGGAATTGCGGCTCGCACGGCGAGCGCAATGAGAATTTATGATGCCTTCCACTCTTTCCAGACAAATCCCTACCCCTCTCGGAATATTTCCGGTTCTGGCCGTTGCGTTTTTGGGGTTGAGCGCAGCCTCGCCTGCCCAGCAAACGCACGTCACCCACGCGCAGGCGGTGGTGCGCGCGCGGGCGATTGTGGCCAAAATGACGCTGGACGAAAAAATCGCCCAGCTGCACGGAATCCGGGATGCGACGGATTTTCGCGTGGTTCCAGGATTGCCGCGATTGGGTATTCCGGCGCTGCACATGACGAACGGCCCCGCAGGCGTTGGGCCCGGCGGTGCGGGACCGCAGAAGCCGGCTACGGCGTGGCCGGCGCCGATTGCCTTGGCTGCCACCTGGGATCCGGAGTTGGCGCGTACCTACGGAAAGCTCGAAGCCGAGGAGACGCGCGCGCTGGGCAGCCTGTTGTTTGAATCGCCCGACATCAACATTGCGCGCGTGCCGCAGGGCGGACGCGTGTTCGAAAGCTTCGGCGAAGATCCATTTTTGGATGGGCGCATTGCCGTGGCTGCAATCCAGGGCGTGCAAAGCACGGGAATCATGGCCAACGTGAAGCACTACTTGGCCAACAACCAGGAAGCAGAGCGCATGAGCATCAACGAGGAGATCGGCGAGCGGACGCTGCGCGAGATTTACATGCCGGCCTTTGAGGCGTCGATCAAGGAAGCACATTCGGCGTCGCTGATGTGCGCGTATCCAAAGGTGAATGGAGCGTTCGACTGCGAGAACGCGCCGATGCTGACCGATGTGCTGAAGAAAGAGTGGGGATTTGACGGATTTGTGATCTCGGATTGGGGCGCGACACACAGCACGGTGCCCAGTGCGCTGGCGGGGTTGGACCTGGAGATGCCAACGGGCAGATATTTCGGCGACGAATTGAAGAAGGCCGTCGAATCGGGACAAGTACCCCAGGCGCGGATTGACGAGATGCTGGTACGGCGCTTCGCCAAGATGATCGAGTATGGGGATTTTGCGCCGCAACCGAGGCCGGCGCCAATTCCGGCCTTCGCGCATGGCGCAGTGGCACGCAAGATCGCCGCGCAGGGGATGGTGTTGCTGAAGAACGAAGGGAATCTGCTGCCGCTCGATCTCGCATCCACGCGAACCATCGCGCTGATTGGGCCCTACGCCATTCGGTCGAACACCGGCGGTGGTGGAAGCTCGCATGTCATCCCGCTCTACACCATCACGCCCTACGACGGATTGCAGGCAGCCGTCGATTCGCTGGTGACGCGGATGACGGTGAGTGACGGCAGCGACATCGACGCGGCCGCAGCCGCGGCCAAACGCGCGCAGATTGCCGTGGTGATGGTGGGCGACCAGGACAGCGAGGGGCGCGATCAGAGCCTGGAGCTGCCCGCGGCACAGAACCAGTTGATTGAGGCCGTGGCCGAGGCGAATTCCAGGACCGTGGTGGTGCTCAAGAGCGGATCGGCGATTGTGATGCCATGGATTGACAAGGTTGCGGCGGTGCTGGAGGTGTGGTATCCGGGCGAAGAGGACGGAAACGCCGTGGCCGACGTTCTCGTCGGCAAGGTGAATCCGTCGGGCAAGCTGCCGCTGACGTTTCCGCGCAGCGTTGAAGACACGCTGGCCAGTAATCTGCAGCAGTATCCGGGCGTGGACGGCGTGGTGCATTACAGCGAAGGCCTCGAGGTGGGCTACCGCGGCTACACGGCGCATCACATTGCGCCGCTGTTTCCGTTCGGGTTCGGGCTTTCCTACACCGAGTTCAGGTTTGACGGCCTTAAAGTGAGCCAGCAACCGGGCAGCGCCAGGGCCACGGTAATTTTCAAGGTGACCAACACGGGCAAGCGCGCCGGGGCTGAAGTGGCGCAGGTGTATCTGGGCTTTCCTCAGATTGCCGAGGGCAACGAGCCGCCGATGCAGTTGAAGGGCTTCAAAAAGGTGATGCTGAATCCCGGACAAACGACGCTCGTTGAGGTCAAGCTCGATGCGCGCGCGTTTTCCTATTGGTCAGAGAAGGCGCATGCATGGCAGGTGGCGCAAGGTGAATTTCAGGTGATGGTAGGAGATTCGTCGGCCAATACGCCGTTGAAAGCGAACCTGGAGATTCGCTAGCTGTCAGCTCTTAGCGCCTTGCTATCCGCTCTCGCGGCCGCTGGAATTCATGGGCAGGCGAATGATAAAGCGGGTGTCGCCGGGTTCGGATTGGACCTCGATGGCGCCGCCGAATTTTTGCGTCACGATGCGGTGAACGATTTCCAGACCCAGGCCGGTGCCCGAGCCTTGCGCCTTGGTGGTGAAGAAAGCCTCAAAGATGTGCGGCAAGACATCGGCGGGAATGCCCGAGCCATGATCGCCGATGCAGACCACGAGCCAGCCGGGTTCGGACCATGTAGAGATTTCGATCTTGGCGCCGTCGGGCGAGGCATCCACGGCATTGTCGATGAGGTTGGTCCAGACCTGGCTGAGCGCGGAGCCGCGCGTGCGGATGGTGGAGGGCGAAGCCGCGAAGCGCTTTTCCACCTGAATCTGCTTGATGCGCAATTTGTGGCCCAGAATGGTAAGAGTGCTCTGCAGGCTGTCGTGGACGTCGAGCTCCTTGTCGGGCGTGCGCTCGTCGTAGGCGAATTTCTTCACCGCCATCACCAGCTCTGAGATGCGGTTGATGCTTTCCTCGATGGCGCAAACCAGCGAGACGCTGGAGACGAGCGCGCCGAACCAGTTGAGCGTATCGGAGAACGACGACGGATCGAAGTGCTCCTGGATGCAGGCCAGTTCTTCGCGATTAAACCCCATGGAAACGAGAGCCGGGCCGATGGTATAGGCATTCTCGACCTGCGCGCCGGCGAGCCAGTCGCTCATGGCCTCCTCGGCGTCAGCCTGCTCCAGGCTGCTCATGGCGGGGAGTGAGCAGCTGCTCATGGCGTGTTCCAGCAGTCCCCTGATGCATTGGAGTTGGGCCGGAGTTTTGGGTTTATCGCTGTAGCGCAGGCTGAGCTGCTGCAGGCGGTGCAGATTCTCGCGTAGCTGCGAGGCGGCACGCTTGGCGGCCGAGCCGGGATTGTGGAGCTCGTGCATGAGGCCCGCGGCCAGCGTTCCCAGTGAGACGAGCTTTTCGCGATGCAGAGCTTCGACCTGATAGGCCTGCAGACGCTGCGCGCTGTCGGCCAGGACAGTTTTGCGGACAGAAGGACAGCAGGAGAGCAGGGACCAGAATTCCTGTTCAGTGAAGCGCAGAAATACTGAATCCTGCGAAGCGATAATCCGGAAGGGCGATTGCATCCTGCCGCTGAGCAGGGGCACCTCGCCGAAACCGTCGCCGGGGCGCGCAAATCCAATCAACGTCGCAGTGCCGTCAGATTCGGGGCGCTCGGCGCGCGTTTCGCCTTCGAGCAGAAGCCAATAGTAGAGCCACGGGGCGCCGGGTTCCACAAGAATGGCGCCAGCTCTCGCGGTCACGCGCTCAACGCGCTCGACGCCGCCGATGGCATCGAAGGCTGTGCCGCCAAAGACGTGCGTCTTGGGTAAGGCTTCGGCGAAATCCTTCAGAAGGACCGGCTCGACCCGGATAGGTTGTGCGCTCTCGCTCATCGTGCCAATTTGTGCCCTACGTGCCCTTTCAAAAAACCCAATCGCCGAAACTCAGAACCCCGCCAGATACTGGTGAATAAACTGCACCGCAATTGACCCTTCGCCGACAGCCGACGCCACGCGCTTGATGGAGCCGTGCCGGACGTCGCCGGCAACGAAGACTCCGGGAACACTGCTCTCCAGCAAAAACGGCTCGCGCGCTTCCCGCCAGATCTCAGGCAGCTTGCCGTCGGTGCGCAGGTCAGAACCGGCGAGCAGGAAGCCTTTGTCGTCGCGCAAGATGCACGCGGGCAGCCACGTGGTGACGGGAGCAGCGCCGATAAACACGAACACCGAAGTGGCCGGCACCTCGACATCACCAGACGGGCCCCGCAACTTGAGCGCCCCCAATCGCCCATCGCCCAGTGCCTCAACCACCTGGGTATACGCCTCTATCACGATATTTGATGTATGAGCAATCTCATCGATCAAGTATTTTGACATGGTGCCGGAAAGTCCTTCACCACGCACCAGCATGGTTACTTTATTGGCATATTTAGCGAAATAAAGGGCGGCCTGGCCGGCAGAGTTGGCGCCGCCCACGATGAAGATGTCTTCGCCCTTGCACGAAAGGGCCTCAAC
>JASHYS010000515.1 GCA_030042915.1 Acidobacteriaceae bacterium | reverse complement strand
AAGAGCGAGGGCAACTTTTACACGCTGCGCGATCTTTTGCTCAAGGGATACAAGGCATCGGCCATCCGCCTGGCGCTGATTTCGGTGCCCTACCGGCACCAGTTCAATTTCACTTTCGACGGGCTCGTCGAGGCTGCCAGCGCCATCGACCGGCTGCGCACATTCCAGGCGCGGCTGCGTGCGGGGAAATTCTTGCCGGGCGAGAATCCCGTGTTGCAGGAGGCCGCAAAGAAGGCCCGCGCTGATTATTTCGCGGCTCTGGCCAACGATTTGAATACCGCCGAAGCGCGCGCGCCGGTCTTTGAATTGGTCCGCATCGCGAATACGGCTATGGACGAAAACCAGCTTTTTGCGGCCGATCGCGATGCGATTCTGCCGGTGCTCGCCGATTTCGACGCCGTCTTCGACGTGATTGAAGACCACGATGCCGAGCCCACGCGGCGGGCATTGGCCTGGGCTGAGCAATCGGGCCTCATGGACCGCGTTGCCCCCGAGCTGCTGGCAGCCCAGTCGCTCACCGATGAGGCTATCGAAGCGCTGGTGGCTGAACGCGAACAGGCTCGAAAGCGCCGCGACTTCGCTCGCGCCGACCAGATTCGCAACCAGCTGGCCGAAAAGGGCGTGATTCTCGAAGATTCCAAAGACGGCCTGCGTTGGAAACGCAAATAGCTAATTAGTTCCTGGCGTCCAGCGGGTTCTTCTTTGACATTTACAAAGTGCACTGCACTTCGCCGCGCCACATTTAGGCGCGTGGTCGTATGATGGGTGCAAGCCTCAAACGGGCCTTCCCCCCAACTGTAATAGAAAACCTCCTATGCGAAGGCACAACCCTATGGATGCGAGCGATGTGCAGGATCTGAAGGACCAGGCGGAACACGGAGCGCACGAAACGACGCTGCGGCCCGTAGCTTTCACCATGAGCGTACTGGCTGTGTTGGTTGCCGTAACCACTGTGATGGGCGAGCGCACTCACGCCAATGCGATCATTAATCAGAACCAGGCCACTGATCAGTGGAACGAGTACCAGGCTCAGAAGATTCGCGCCTACAACACCCAGTTGGCCTCCGATCTGTTGAGCGTGGTTGCGCTCGATAACAAAGACGCAACCGCTAAGATCGTCAAAGCCTACGCCGATCACGAGAAGAAATGGACTTCCGATCTGGCTCAGGACCAGAACGCTGCCCTGGCGTTGCAAGCCAAAGTAAAAGAGGGCGAGGCGCGGACTGACCGTTTCGATCTGGGCGAGGTGCTGCTGGAGATTGGCTTGGTGATCACTTCGATCACGCTGCTCACGCGGAGCCGATTCTACTGGTATGTGGGGATCGCTTTCGCGGTGGTGGGCATCGTGGCGGCAGCCTCGGGCTTCTTCCTGAAATAGCAGCCGCGCCGATTCCATGCGATTTCTTCTCGCAGCTTCGCTCCTCGTTCTGGGTTGCGCGCCGCTCGTGGCGCAGGCTCCCGCTCCCGCAACAGCTCCTGCGGCACCGGCGTCTCCACCGGCCAGTACACCAGCTGCTGCGCCCGCCCAGCCGGCCACGATTCCGACAACAACTCCAGCCGCAACTGGAGTCCTAGCAACTGCAGCTCCCGCTGCAACCACAGCTCCGGCGCCCCCGCCTCAGGTCGACGACACAAGCGTTGGCTTCAGCTTCAGCCTGCCCTCCGATTGGGAGTTCGTGGCGCCGGCTCAGGCTCCCAAAGTCGAGATTCCTTACCCAACGCTCATCCCGCCCAGAAGGGGAGATGCCTGCATCGACATCGTGCTCACTGCCAAGCACGGCTCACCCGGCTCTGTGGTGGTGGCGCTCGACTTGCCCTTCTCCTGCTATGGGCAAACCATGTCGTCCGGCGATCTGGCGAACTTCGGCGCCGGCGCAGTTGAAGGCATGAAGCAAACATTCGATCTGAAAACCGATGCCGTCGAAGCCACGTACTCGCTGGGCGGCCACAACATGTGGGCCGAACGGGTGCACGGGACACCCAAAGGCCATCCTGAAAACCACTACATCTTTGAGATTGCCTGCACTGTACTGGAAAAAGGCGCCGCGTGCTGGATGACAATGGCCGCTGACTGGCCCGATCTGAAGGCTTTCGAGCAGGCAACCGTATCTCTCGACGGAGGCGCACCGGCCGCGCTCGTTCCCGAGGGCACCTTTCCGCGCAAGCCGTCCTGACCCTCGCCACGCGAATGCAAAGCGATCGCCAATTCTCAAGCTTCCCTCTGACGAACGGCCAAGCCAAGCGTGCCCCGGCGTGGCCTTTGTACCTCAATGCGTGCTATGCTCGGGATTAGCTGGGTATTCCTATGCGCAACGCCGCCATAAATGAATTGCCCCTTGCGCCGGCCGCCAGGAGCTGGTCGCGGTCGCGCGCGCAGCGCATGTGCCCGCGGCGGCACTTGCGTGTGCTGCCCATCCGCACTCGACCTAGCCTCTTCGGCGGCGATTAGTAACCCTCCGCCGAAGATCCTCGCCTAGCTTGGAGCCTCCGGGGCCCACGGAAATTTTGATCCCCATTGGCGGGATCCAGTGGCCGCGCCACATTTGCATATCCATTTCGTGCCCGACCACCAAAACCGAATCTGCCGAGGAGAGTCGTATGACCAACCAGGAACTGCACCAACGTTACGGACCCAAACTCGTTTGTCCGCCGCCGGGGCCCAAAGCACGCGCCGCGGTCGCCGCCGACAATCGTCTCATTTCGCCCAGCTATACGCGCTCTTATCCGCTGGTGGCGAAACGGGGGCAGGGCGTCCGTCTTGAAGACGCCGATGGCAACCAGTACCTCGACTTTGCTGCCGGCATCGCCGTGGTTTCCACCGGCCATTGCCATCCTGAAGTCGTGGCCGCGATTCAGAAACAGGCTGCGGAGCTGATCCACATCTCGGGCACAGATTTTTACTACGAGGGCCTTACGCAATTGGCCGATCGCCTGTCGGCCGTTGCGCCCATG
>JASHYS010000514.1 GCA_030042915.1 Acidobacteriaceae bacterium | reverse complement strand
AAGGGTGTGGAATTCGAATTTTGCCGGATGGTTGTCGAGGAAGGCGTGGAACCACGGCCACGCGGGCGTGCCGATAAGGCCGAGCGCCATGGCGAAGAAGGCCAGGATGGCGAGCGGCAGCGTCATCACCCCGGGGCTTTCGTGCGCGGTGCCGTGACCGCGCCAATAGCCTAAAAACACGTAACAAGTCTGCCGTGTCATGTAGAACGCGGTAAGTAGCGCGCCAAAGATCAGCAGAACGAACGGACCTTTTGACAGATTCCATCCGAACGCGGCATCAAGAATGCCGTCTTTCGACCAGAAGCCGGAGAAAAAGATAGGAAAGCCGCACAGCGCGAGCATACCGATGCCGTAGGTGAAAAAGGTGAACGGCATATCGACGCGTAGTCCGCCCATGCGGCGGATGTCCTGCTCGTCGTGGCAACCGTGGATGACCGAACCGGCGCCGAGAAACAGCAGCGCCTTGAAAAACGCGTGCGTGATGAGGTGAAACATGCCCACGGCCACGCCGCCGATTCCGAGGCCGGCCATCATGTAGCCGAGCTGCGAGATGGTGGAGTAGGCGAGGATGCGCTTGATGTCGTCTTGCGCGATGGCGATGAGCGCGGCGAAGACCGCCGTGACTGCGCCGACCCAGGTGATAACCGTCAGCGCCGCAGTGCTTCCGCCCGGCGCAGCGCCGATCGACATCAGCGGGTAAACGCGCGCGACTAGATAAACGCCGGCAGCGACCATGGTGGCGGCATGAATGAGCGCGGAGACGGGTGTGGGGCCCTCCATGGCATCAGGCAGCCAGACGTGCAGCGGAAGCTGGCCGCTTTTGCCCACCGCTCCGGCAAAGATAAGCAAGCCAATGGCGCCGGCCGCGCTCAAGCCCAATCCGGCAGGTGCGGCCAGCAGGTTGGCCAGCTTGAACCCTTCGAGCGACCCCACGCCGTAGTCATAAAGCAGCAGCGTACCGGTTTGCGAGAACAGCCAGACGATGCCAAGCAAAAAGAAAATGTCGCCGACGCGCGTGGTGATGAAAGCTTTTTTGGCGGCGGCCGCAGCCGAGGGTTTTTGATACCAGAAGCCGATGAGCAGATAGGACGTGAGGCCGACGATCTCCCAGCACATGAAGAACAGAAGCATGCTGTTGGAGATGACGACGCCCAGCATGGCTCCGGCAAACAGCGACATAAAGCAGAAGAAGCGGGTGAAGTTTTCGTCGTGGGCCATGTAGGCCACGGAATAGATAAAGATCAGCAGTCCAACGAAGCTGACCATCACCAGCATGACGGCGGCCAGCGGATCGAGCAGCCATCCGAGGGCCACGCGGGCCGAGCCAAAGTGAAACCAGGTGAAGCTGACTATTTCGCGGACCACAGCGCCGCGCGCCCATCCGGCGAGAACGTGGCCGAACGCTATGAACGAGAGCAGAAGCGAGAACGAGAGCGAGCCGATGGCCAGCGTGGCCGCGGTTTTGCGGCGCGGCTGCTTGAGCAAGGCGATGATGCCAGAAGCGACGATGGGCGCGGCGGGAACGAGCCAGAGAATCCTGGTGATCGAAGCAGCGGCGGATTGCGGAGTGACTTCCAGAATCAAACTTTCACCCCTTCAACCTGTTGATCTTGTCGAGTTCCGCGGTGTGGGTGTGGCGATAGATCGAGATAACAAGGCCCAGGCCGACGGCGGCTTCGGCTGCGGCCACTGCGATGGAGAAGATGGCGAACATCATGCCGGTAAGCGCCTCGGGGTGCGGCCCGAAGCGCCAGAAAGCGATGAGATTGAGGTTGGCCGCGTTCAACATGAGCTCGATGCCGATGAGCACGAGGATGGCGTTGCGGCGGGTGAGCGCGCCGGCCAGGCCGATGGCGAACAGAACGGCCGCGACAAGCAGATAGCCTGCGAGAGGCGAAGCGAAACCCGTCATCGCGAACCCTCTTTCTGATGCATAGCGACGATGACCGCGCCGATAGTGGCTGCGGTGAGCAGCAATGCGACAATTTCAAGCGGAAGCACGTAGCGGCCGACGAGCATGTTGCCGATATCGCGCACGGTGACGGCGGGGACGGCGGTTTGCTGCGGCACAGCGCGCAGGCTTTGAATTACCGTCCAGGCCAGCACCGCGAAAACGGCTGCGGCAATCACCAGGCCGACGAACCAGGTGCGGCTGAAGACGCCTTCTTTCGGCAGGTCAGAGCCGCGCGTAAGCAGAATGGCGAAGACAATAAGGATGGCGACGGCGCCGATGTAGACAAGGATTTGCGCGAAGGCCACGAACTGCGCGTCGAGTTGGAGATAAAGCAGGGCCAGGCCGGCGAACGCTACAGTGACGGCCAGCGCGCAGTGAACCAGGCTCTTGAGCAGGATGGCGGCCAGACCGCCGGCGATGGTGATGGCAGCGAGGATGTAGAAGATGGGATTCATGCGATCGATCCCTTCCGTGCGGCGGGCGCGGAGGCGCGGGCGAGGACGCCCGCACGACAGCCCGCGCGGATGCCGGCGCTACGTCTGAGGCGACCGTCCTTGCTTTTATTCAGCATAGCGGTAGCTCCTGCGGCCGATGCGATCCTCGCGCAGGCCGAAGCGGCCCATGAGAACGTATGCTGCGGCGAGGATGAGCGTGCAGACCACCCAGCGCAGCCACCCCTCGCCCATGAAGCGCCACAGCGCAGTCACCACCAGGTCAAGCAGCGTAAAGGGCAGCACAAACTTCCAGGCGAAGTTCATCAGCTGATCCTGGCGCAGACGAGGCAACGTGCCACGCACCCAGATGAAAAGAAAAATGCAGAGCATGACTTTCGAAAAAAACCAGACCCACGATGGAATCACGTTGAGTGACTGAAGCGGCGCCGACCATCCGCCGAGGAAAAGTGTGACGCCCAGGCCAGAGATGGCAAACATGGCGAGATACTCCCCGAGAAAAAAGAGCGCGAATTTGAAGCCCGAGTATTCGGTGTGGTAGCCCGCCACGATTTCCGATTCGCCTTCGGGAAGATCGAAAGGCGAGCGGTTGGTTTCAGCGGTAGCGGCGATGGCATACATCAGAGCAGCGGCCAGGCCCCAGGGCGTGAAGATGTACCAGTGCGGAAACTGGCCGGAGTACTGGTTCTGCTCGGTAACGATTTTCGTCAGCTTGAGCGAGCCGGCGATCATCACAACGGAGACGCTGGAAAGCACAAGCACGACTTCGTAGCTGATCATCTGCGCGATGGCGCGCATGGCGCCCAGCAGCGAGTACTTGTTGCGGCTTGACCACCCGGCCATGAAGACGGAAAGCTCAGTGGACGCGCTCATGGCGAAAAAGAACAGCAGGCCGGCGTCCATGTCGACCAGCGCCATGTTGCGGCCCACTGGCAGCACCGCAAACTCCATGAACACCGCGACCACCAGGGTGAGAGGGGCGAGAAAGTGCACGACAGAATCGGCGCGAAGCGGAACGACGTCCTCTTTGATGAGCGCCTTGATGCCATCGGCGATGGGTTGAAAGAGGCCGAAGGGGCCCACGCGATTGGGACCGAGGCGATTCTGCATGCGGCCCAGTCC
>JASHYS010000513.1 GCA_030042915.1 Acidobacteriaceae bacterium | reverse complement strand
GCGGCCAGCAGCTCGGTAAGGAAAGAAAGTGGAGCGCGCAGCAGCCCGGGGCACATTTCAGTGAGGAAAACAGCCACGCCGATGGCCAGGGGAACGGCCAGCAGCAGCGAAAGAAATGAGGAAACGAGTGTACCGTAAATGAAAGGAACGGCGCTGAAATGGCCGTTCACCGGATCCCAGTACTGCGGCTGGTGGGTGTCGGGATCGACGAATGCCGTGTAGAAGAACTTCAATCCCGACTGAAGCCAGGTAAGCCTTGATTGCACAACCAGTTCGTAGCCGATCAGAAGCACGATGACGAAGATGGAAAGCGCACACAGCACCATGACGACTTTGAACAGGTAATCGGAGACCGCCGAGTTGCCGCGGGCCAGCAGGAAGCGGCGAATGGCCGAAGGCTGGGGCGCCAAAGCCGGTGCAGGCGACTCGGGCACGGGGCCGGGTTCGGGCTGCGGCACAGGTTGTGAAATGCGGATCTCAGGCACCGTGCTTTCCACAAAGGTCAGGCTAATGGCGGAATATGAATGGCAGGTTACAAGCGAGAAAAATCAGGTGCATACGGGTGGAAATTCAAAGAAAATCGGCGGGAGCGGGCGGATGGCAAGCGGGGAGGGCGCAAAAAACCGGCGCAGATTGGCTTAACGGACGCCCGGGAGGGCGTGAAAATCGACAATCCTAGCAGAAAATCGATATAGCAGCGTAAAGGTAGAGTATTCTCCTCACAGGGGGAAATGGTACAACTCCAAGCATGGCAAGAGGAACGACCAAAACTCCGCCGGGACATGTCAATCTGCGGAAGCTGGCCGAGTATTTGGGGCTATCGCAGACGACTATCTCGCTGGTGCTGAACAATTCGCCGTCGGCCAAGTCGATCCCGCAGGAGACCCGCAACCGGGTCGTGGAGGGCGCCAAGCGGCTGAACTACCGGCCGAACTATTTTGCGCGTTCGCTGCGGCAAAGCCGGTCAATGAGCGTGGGCGTGCTGGCGCCGGACCTGAGCGAAGGCTACTTCACGCGCGTGATGAGCGGCGTGGTGGAGGAACTGAACCGCTCGCATTATTTCTTCTTCACCGCCTGCCACTACTGGAACGACGAACTGCTGGAGCGCTACCCGCGGATGTTGATCGAGCGGGCCGTCGATGGCTTCCTGCTGCTGAATTCGGCGGTAGAGGAGCTAACCGTGCCCGTGCCCGTGGTGGCGATCTCGGCGCACTGCTCGGCTCCGAAGGTGACCAACATTGTGCTGGACCATTTCGTGGCCGCCAGGCTGGCGTTGAAACATCTCTACGACCTGGGGCACCGCAAGATCGCGTTCATGCGGGGGCCCAAGGCGATTCCCGACTCAGGGTACCGCTGGATGGGCATTCAGAAGGTGGCCCGGGAGCTGAACCTGACCACCAATCCGGCGCTCGAAATCCATCTTGATTCCAGCGGCTGGCCGCTGAAGACCGGCCAGCACCCCATGGATCCGCAGGACGCCTACGGCCCAACCCGGGCCCTGCTGGAGAAGACGCGCGATTTCACCGCGCTCTTCTGCTTTAACGACACAGCAGCGATGGGCGCCATCCGCGCACTGAAGGACGCGGGATTGAACGTGCCGGGCGATGTTTCCGTGGTGGGATTCGACGACATTCTCTCCGCGGCCTATAACACGCCGTCGCTGACCACGGTGCGCCAGCCGCTCGTGGAGATGGGCCAGAAGGGCGCGCAGCTTCTTCTAGAGCGGATTGCCGACCACGACAAGGAGTTCCCTGAAGAGATCATGATGGAGCCGGAGCTGGTGGTGCGCGAGTCGACGGGGCCGGCGAAAAGCAGCGAGTAGCCAGTAGCCAATAGGGAGTAGAAAAACTCTTAGCTCGAAGCCTGCGGCTGGTTCGGCTCCCTTGCTCCCTGTTTTCCCAATCTCTAATCCCTGTTCCCTAATCCCTGCTCTACGAACACGCGGCTTCGAGCCAGCGGCTGATGTAGACCTGGGCGTGGCGTTCGCCGCAGTAATGGCGGGCGCCAGGTGTGTCTGCAACCTCCTTGGACCATTTATGTACGGTGAGTTGCTCGCTATTGCAGTGTATGGCGATCCAGCGAACGGGTTTCTGACTTTCCTCACCGTAGACTTCACATCGATAAATGATGTCGATCATAGGGCAGCCTCCCTTGGGGAATTCACGATTGTATTGCGTTGTCGCGGCGCCTCGCTCCTAAGATAAAATCCGTCAGCGAGTCGCTATCTGCACCCTGACCCCTTTTTTTACTCCAATATCTGCAGGTCGAGCGGCTCGACCAACATGCAATCCATGGCGCGGATAGGCGCAAGGGCGCGCTGCAGTGCGGAGGCCTTGCAAGGCTCGACCGTGACCACGAACGGGAGCGAGTCGGCGGGATAGCCCGGTTTCTGCACGATGGCGCGAATGTTGATCTGCTCGTTGGCCAGCGCGGTAGTGATGGCGGCCACAATGCCCGGCCGATCCTTAACGAGGAAACGGATGTAATGCGGGACCTCGAACTCTGCACCGACGTGCGCGGGGGCAGAGGGAATCTCGACACGGCGCGAGCCGTGGGCAAGGGCGAGCAGGTCGCTGACGACCGCAACCGCCGTGGGGTGGCCACCGGCGCCGTGGCTGGAGAAAACCACGTCGCCGCCATAATGTCCGCTGGCGATGACCATATTCTCCGTTCCCTGCGACCAGGCGAGCGGCGAGCGCAACGCGATGAGCATGGGGCCGACTGCAGCGGCGAGATGGCCTTCGGATTCCTGGGCACGCGCAATCTGGCGAATCGTGCAGCCAAGCTCGCGAGCGTAACTGAAATCAACAGCCTGGATGGCCGTGATGGGCCGGGGCACGATCTCTTCGGGACTAATTTGCACGCGCAGCGCGAGGCGCATGAGAATGGCGAGCTTGGCGCGGGCATCGAAACCGCCCACGTCCTCAGTGGGATCGGCCTCGGCATAGCCCCTCGCCTGGGCGTCGGCCAGAACCGCCGCATACTCCGCGCCTGCCTCCATCCGGCTCAGAATGAAGTTGCAGGTGCCGTTGAGAATGCCTTCGATGCGCAGAATCTGATCTCCGGCAAGCCCCTGCTCGAGGCCGGGAATCACGGGGATTCCGCCGGCCACAGCCGCGCCATATTTGAGATGGCCGCCTTTCTCCTGCGCCAGCCGTTCGAGATCGA
Organism: Acidobacteriaceae bacterium; assembly: GCA_030042915.1. The sequence continues at coordinate 143 of JASHYS010000513.1, read as the reverse complement.
TGCCATGAAAAGCGATGAGTTTCTTGTTGGCAGTGACAACACTCTTGCCTGATGCAAGCGCTTTGCGAATCCAGCTGCCTGCGGGGTCAAGGCCACCGGCCAGTTCCACGATCACGTCGACATCGGAAGCAAGTACCGCATCG
>JASHYS010000512.1 GCA_030042915.1 Acidobacteriaceae bacterium | reverse complement strand
GCTGCTTCGAGCAGCTTGCTATTGCCCGAAAGCAACGATTCCAGATCCAGCCGCAGGGCAGGCGCGTTTTGCGAGGGCGCGCTCAGAAAGCCTTCAAGGATGGCTTCGAAGAAGCCGCTCAGAAGCAAAAACTCCTGCGCCAGTCCGTCGCGCAGCCAAAGCCGGGCGCGATCGGGAAGAACCAGCGCGGAAACGAGCAGGGCAATGATGATGCCCAGCAGCACTTCGCCGACGCGATCGAGCGCCAGGCCCCAACGCGAGCCGTGAGCGGGGACGAGCAGGAGGATGGTGATGGTGACGCCGGCCAACCGCGAGCTTTCGCGCATGCTGAGCAATCCGCAAACCACGATGGCGAAAAATACCGCGAGAATATAGTTCCACGGAGTCGCGCCGAAGAGCGAGAATGCGAAGCCGAAGAGCGCGCCGATCAGAGTTCCGAGCAGCCGGTCGCGCGAAGCCGTGACGGTGGCGCCCACGTTCGATTGCAGGACGATGATGGCGCTGATGGAGCCCCAATAGCCGTCGTGCAGGCCGAAACGCAAGGCCAGCCACCAGCAGAGGGCCGCGGCGAGCGCAGTCTTGGCGGCTTGGATCACCAATCGGCGGTGCTCAAAGCTAAAGAACCCTTGTGTGGCGCCGCCATCGATGTGCCGCTTGATGGCCAGTTCCGGCTGCGACCACGTTTTTTTACTTTTCAGGCGCATGAAAGCGGGCCCGCGATCGACCTGTCTGAGAATTGCAAAGCGATATCTTCAACAGTTTCGCGTGTGCAATTCGGGCACGTCAATGCGCGCCCTTTGCCGGCCGGTGGGCAGAGAGCGTGGGATAGCATACAAGCAAGGAGCTTGCGGCCGGTCAGGCTCACGAATCTCATGCTGCGCGTCGGATACCCAGCCACAATTTCAGCGGATTTGCTGCGCGACTTCCCTGCGGGAATCGAGTTGGTCCCGCTGTCGGACAAAATGGACCACGACGTGGCGATCGACGTGTGGATCCCGGACCCATACTCTACTAAAGCATTGCGCACGTGGCCCCACCTGCATGGCGTAAAGCTCGTACTGTCGCTGATGGCCGGGACGGAGTGGATTCCAGCCACGGTGGGGCCGCATGTGACCATCTCGAACGCGCGCGGCGCGCACAACATCTCTACAGCGGAGTGGACGCTGGCCGCCATTCTAACCATGCTGAAATATTTTCCTCTGTATCTCGAGATTCAGCGTTCGGGCATATGGAAGCGCCGCTTCGAGGCGAATGCATATTACAAGAAGATCACCGGCTCAACACGCGAGGAGTATCCGCCGGTGATGCAGGAGGAGCTGACCGGAAAGACAGTGCTCCTGGTCGGCTACGGGGAGATCGGCAAGGAGATCGAGCGCATGCTCAAGCCATTCCAGGTGCAGTTGTTGCGGGTAGCGCGCACCGCTCGCACTCATCCCGAGGTGCATGCGGTGAGCGAGCTGGACCATTTGCTGCCACGGGCCGACGTAGTTGTATTGATTCTGCCTTCCACTCCGGAATCGAAGGGGTTGATTGGCGCCACGCAGTTCGCCTTGATGCGGCAGGGTGCGCTGCTGGTAAATGCTGCGCGGGGACCGATTGTGGACACCGACGCTCTTGCAGCGGCATTGAACGCCGGCCGGATTCGCGCCGCGCTGGATGTGACCGATCCGGAGCCCCTGCCTGAAGGCCATCCGCTGTGGAGCTGCCCGAACCTGCTCCTCACGGAGCACATCGGCGGATCGACGCCGCAGTTTACGCCTCGTGCGCTACACACGGCGGCCGAAGAACTACGGCGCTACATGGAAGGCAAGCCGTTGAAGAATGTGGTGCAGGCGGCGATCTAGCTGGCGGCCGCGGCGCGGCGCCAGTCTCGCAGGCCCAGGACAGCGAGGGCGACAAGACCGCCGTAGAGCACGGCCGTGAGCCAGAGATCCTTGTAGATGTATTCACCGATGTAGACGAGATCCACAACAATCCAGAGCCACCAGTTGGCGATGTGCTTGCGTGCCTGCCACCAGCTGGCGACGAGGGAATAACTCATCAGCACGGCATCGAGATAGGGAAGCGCGGCATGGAGGTGCTTCGCAAGGGTTCCTAACGCGATGCTGCCAGGGATTCCCAACATGATGGCTATGATGAGGCTTGACCGCGGAAGCGGTACGACGCGCACCTCGCCTTCCTGGCGGACGCCACGCCACCAGTGCCACCAGCCGTAGAACGTGAAGACGACGAAGAAGATTTGCAACAGCGCGTCGGAGAGAAGCCCTTCGCGATAGAAAACGACCATGTAGATGAAGATCGCGACAAGCGTGACTGGCCAGCAAATGAGCTTGCGCCGCGTGGTGAGCCAGATGCCGAAAGCAGTGGTCAGGGAACCAGCGCTTTCAAGGCGATGCGAAGCGATGTAACCGGCGATCGTAGCCCGCATCACAGCGCAGCGGCCCCGGCGGAACGTGTTTCGCGCGCCTGGGCGCGGCGTTTGAGGAATTCCAGCAGGTTACGCCCGGGGGCGCTTGCGAACCAGCGTGCGTGTCCCACCAGCCAGCCGTCGTAAGCCATCGCGGCTTTCTCTTCAGAATGCAGCACGCCGAGAAAATAATCGGCTTCAGAAAGCGCAAATTCGGCATGACTGAGAGCCGTCATCGGCGCCAGCGCGGCGGATTCTTCAGCCGAGAGCGGGCGCACGGATTCGTAACCGTCGAGGAGAGCCTCGAGATGGTCGAGGTGGACAGCCGGGGGCTGTTCTGCATTTTGGACCAGGGCTAACCACTCGACGATGTTGCGTTCGATGGCGTGGGCCAGATCGTGGACGGCATTGGTCCGGTCGGCGAGACCGAAGTCGATTACGGCTGTGGCGCGCGCCGCGGGGCCAACGTCGCTCCAGAAAAGATTGGAGGCATGGAGATCGTTGTGCGTCCAAAGCGGCGGGAGCGCAGGCAGAAGAGGCGCAAGCTCCGCATGAAAAGGCGTGAGCAGCTCGAGGGCCCGGTTTGCGCATGCGCCGACAGACCTGTGATTGGCGAGCGAGGGGCGAGCGCCAAGATAACGCCCGAGGGCCACGGCGGTGTCTTGCGCCGCAAAGATGGTGAAGCCGGCGACGAGCGGGCGGTGTTTGCGCGGCGGAGCTGCGAAATTGCGCGCGGCAAGGTGGAGATGCGCGAGAGTCTCGCCCGCAGAATGGGCATGTGCCGCACTCAGGAACGGCGTCCAGGAGAGCGCGTCTTCATAGAGATCGATTCCGCCGGGAATTTCGTGAATTTCGTAGCACCAGTCATCCGATTCGATTGCGGTTTCGCCGTTGGAAGAGCCAAGGACGCGCGGGACGAGCGCGCCTTGAGCACGAAGATACGCGAGGAAGCGATGCTCCTCGAGGAGGCCTTCGCGATCGCGCACGGAGCGGTGATGACGCTTGACGAAGACGCGCCCGCGAAGCGTCGCGATGATGCCGGCGGCAGAGAAAGGACGCGGGCTGATCGAGACGATGCGAGCAGGCTCACCCAGGTCCGGAAACTGCGCGAAGAGCGGGCACAATTCAGCCAGCGTCAGTGGAGGCCAGTCGGGTGCGACCAGCGTGCCATCCATGCCGTGCGCTTTGATTTTTGAACTCATCTCACCAAGTGTTGCCAGCTTCTAGCTACTAGCCTCGTACTGCATGTGAATAACTTGCGGTTTATCCTTCTGCAGCTCTAGCTAGAAGCTAGCAGCTTAAAACGTGTAGTGGGCAGCAAGGCGAACGGTTGAAGGCGCGCCCAGCCAGAGAAACGTGTCGCCATAGTTTGCCCCAGTGTCGGACCAGTAGTGTTTGTTGGTAATGTTGTCGGCGTAAATGTGAAAGGTGATGCGGCCCTGTTCGCCTCCGGGAGTGTAGCGCGCACCAAAGTTGAAAAGATTGTATCCGGGCACGCTCACCGTATCGTCGCGCGTGGCTTCCTTGCGCGATGTGTAGCTCCAACCGGGCATCAGATGCAGGCCCGCGAGGTGCGGCACGGTGAAATCTGCAAAAAGATTCGTGTGCAGATGGGGCACGTTGATCACCTGCTTCGCGTCGAACGACGGCGTGCCGGTATTGGTGGAGATCGCATTCATAGCCTCAGCCGAAGCATTGATGCGCAGCCAATCGGCAGCCTTGCCTTCAGCGTTGAGCTCAACGCCGTCGTGTGTTTCGTGGCCTTCGGATTCAAAGCAGAGGTCGCCTGGGCTGACGGGTCCGCCTGTGGCCGAGTCAACTGGGCAAGTGGCATCGGCGGCCTGAATCACCTTGGGGTAGATGAACGGCGCGCGCATGCGGAAGAATGCTGTGCTGAGCAGAATGCGCTGAGCCGGCTCGTACTTGGCGCCAATCTCAGCCTGGCGCGTGAAGAATGGCGCCAGAAACTGGCTGGCATTATCAACCCACCACGGTCCCTCGGGACCGAGCGACAACAGCACGCCGTAGTTCGCATAAAGGGTGAGGTTTGTAACCGGGCTGGCAGTGATAGCGTATTGCGGCAGCCAGACGGGTTTGTCGCTGAACTCAGGCGCGCAGGGATCGGGCGTGGAAACAGTGGTGGGATTCAGATCGGCGGCGATGGCGCAGGAGGAATAGAGCGAGTAGTTGTGGTCGCGCAGATAGTCGTAGCGGCCTCCGGCGATGAGCTGGATGCGGCCGGGAAGATGCACACGATCCTGGATGACGCCGGAGGATTGATGGCTGTCTTCCCACAGGCGGCGCGGGCCGGCCGATTCAAGCGGGTTCTCGAGTGAAGTCGCGCTCCCTGGCGGCGGAATAGGGGCGATGGACTGGTAGATGTTTTCCGAGCCGACATAGGTATAGACGGCCCCGTCCTGAACCACACCACTGGGATCGTATGGGTTCTGCTCGGTATAAAAACCCGGTTGCTGCACGCTGCGCAGAAATAGAACGCCGCCGGCAGTGACGTCCTGCGTGACGGCGCCGGTGCGGATGTGGCCCGTCACCATGGCCTCGGCTTCGGCGTCGATCCGCAATTCGCCGGGATCGCGATAGTCGTAAATGTCGTAAGTGCCGTCGGGGGCGAAAAAGTAGCTTGGCGATTGGCCGGGGCCGGGGTTCTGCGCGCACTCGGTTTCGTAAATGCAGCCATAGGCGTAGATCACGTTGTCCTGGATAAGCGAGTGGCTGAAGCCGGCCGCGGCGAAAGCAAGCCACGCGGGCGAGAAGGTGTGGTCGAGGCGTGCGCTGGTGTTGAAGGTGTCGTAGGTATCGGGAGGGCCCCACGGCTGATCGCCGAGCATCGTAGAGCGGAAAATGCGATTGATGTCGGGCAGCGTCGTTCCGCCCAGAAGTTGATAGCCGCTGCCGTCGCGCTCGGTCTTGTGCTGGTACTCAAAATCGCCCTTCAGGATGGTTGCCGAATTCATTTTCCAGTCGGCTGCACCGGCGCCCACGGCACGCCAGCCGTTTGTGTCGTTCATGTAGGGAACCATGCGTTCGCCGGCAAGGTTCACTCGCGAACCCACCTGCTTCTGGCGGCCGAACAGATGGCCAAAGTCGGCTGCGCCGTAAGCCGTTCCGCGCTGATCGGTAGCGAAATCCAGGTCCTTGATGTTGGCCGGGCGCTTGGTGACGTAGTCGATGAGGCCTCCCGCGTTGGCAACACCGCTTTCCACGCCGGCAATGCCTTTCAAAAACTCCACGCTCTGCTTGTTTTCGAGCGGAACGTCCTGCTCCCCGGCGATGGTCATGCCGTTGATTTCCAATCCTGTGGCCAGATCGATGGGAAAGCCGCGGATCTCGTAGTCGCCATAGTAGCCGACGGGCACGTAGTCGTCAGTCACCGAGGCATCGTTCTGGACGACGTCGGAGAGCAGCCGCGAGACCTGATCATTGAGCAGGTCGCGGGTGACCACTGAAGCCGAGAGCGGCACACTTTTGAGCGGCTCGCCGCCCAGCGTTCCCACCGTAAGCAACTCGGGAAGATAGTTATCCTGAACTTCGCCGTGGACGATGACGGTGGTGGTAACGGGAGCAATTTTTTGAGGCGCCGGAGTGGGATTCTGCTGGTTGGTTGGCGGAGGGGGGCTGGGCGCCTGCGGCGGAGTTTGCGCGCTGACAATCAAGGCGAAGCAGGGGATCAGGAACAAGGATCTGAACAAAAAGACAGAAGCGCGCGGAAAGAGAATTGATGGAACGCGGACAGCGGCGGGCTGCATGGGCTCCTCCTGCTTCGCTGGTGCATGAAACACGGGAGCTCGCGCTCGAAAATCAGGTTTGGAAGAACGCCGCTCTAGAAAGCTTCCCACGCCGGTATTATCCGGATCGGGTTCGAGGGTATTTTCTCAGCCCCACAACGCGTGGAGCACCCCTGTTTCAATACCAAGATTGAAACACCTTGCAGCGGGATTTGCAAATCGATTTCGCGAGCGGACCTGGATGGTTCACCCAGGCAAATGAAGCAGGCGCATGGCTTCAACTTGGCGTATGAGCCGCTGAGGCTGAGCCTGAGCGGCCAATGCAGTAACTCTGGCGCCGGAGAGGACCTCGAGCATGGCCTGCTGTGCCTTGATCCAGACGGGGTGCGCGGTGCAGCGCGGTTTGCGCGCACAGGATCGTCCGGGGGCGAGGCACACATTGACACAGATGGAGCCATCAATGGCCTCGATCACGTCGCGCATTGAGGCCGCGCGGCCACGCGCCGAGATGCGAAAGCCGCCCGACTGTCCGCGCCGCGAAGAGATCAAGCCGGCGTGTGCGAGAGCCTGCAACACTTTGGAAAGAAAACTTTCGGGCGTACCCGTCGCCTTGGCCAGCTCGGGAAGGGAGACACGCCCGTTGGCTTGGGTCGACGCCAACTGAATCATCACGCGAACAGCGTAGTCGGCGGCGCGCGTCAATTGCAGCGACGAATTCAGTCGCTTCATGAAGTCCTTTCCGGCGAAAAATCGTGAACAATAGCCAGGCTAATTGAATTCGTCACAGCCGGATGTGCCTTTCATCACAGGCCGCTGGTTTGCGAGGGTTATAGCGTTATTTCTCCGCCGAATCGGAGAAAAACCGTCCGAAATGGCGCCCCGTCCCGAGCAAAGACCCGCGCTATTTCGGCCTTGGTCGTTCATGCGTAAGCGCTGGGTGCGCCAGCGCCGCTGCGTTTAACCAGGAGTACCGGTGATTGAAATGCAGAAGCTGATCGCTGTGGGATGGCTCTTTCTTCTTGCCCTCTCATCCGGCATCGCGATGGCTTTGTTTGGGAAGCCCTTGCAGGCGCCTGTTTCCGTCGTCCACAAGCTATCGGCGGTGGCGTGCATCGTATTCCTCATCCTTCGCATCGGTGTTGCGATCCGGCTTTTCGAATCGCGGCCCACGCTTCTGGCCACAATCGCGATGTTCGTGATCGCGTTCTTGGCAGCATTCGTGTCCGGAATCGTCGAAAGCATTCCGGCCCAAGCAAGCGGTCTCTGGCTGAACCTCCATAGAATCGCCGCGATCGTCGCCGCTATTGCCTGTGCAGCCGCCTGGCGGCTGGCCGTGGCCAAATTGCACTGATCGCGATACACCGCGATGGCATCCGATATAAGATCAGCAAGTGCGGCGCAAGCCCCTAAAGCGTTGCGCCATATCCCTTCCCTTGAAAATTGATGGGCACAAAGGAATCAACTATGAACCGCAGAGAACTGTTCGCCGTTCTTGCCGCGACCGCTGTCGCCGGCGACGCATTGCTCCAAGCCGACCCCACGCCAGTGATGGGCTCCAAGGTCTTCGACTGGAATTCGTTTGTTGACAAGCCGAACGCTAACGGCTCGGTGCGAACCGTGTGCAGCACGCCGACGGCTACGCTCCAGAATCTCGAAATCCACATCACCACTCTGGATCCAGGCAAGTCACCGCATCCTCCGCACAAGCACCCCAACGAGGAGTTGATTATCTTGCGGCAAGGGACGGTGGAGACACTTTCGAACGGTATGTGGATTCGCGTTGGTCCGGGATCGGTGATTTTCAACGGATCGAACCAGCTGCACGGGCTTAAGAACGTGGGAACCGAGCCGGCGATTTATCACGTGATCAACGTCAAGACCGCCGCGACGCCTACGGCATAGGAGCAGCGGAGCTACCGAAGTTAGCGGAGTTAGAAGGACCGCCCGCTATTTCTTGCGGAAGTGGGCGGCCAGGTTCTCAGCGCCGCGCGCCAGAATGCTCACGTCGCTGCCGATAGCAACGAAGTTAAAGCCCATCGCAAAAAGTGTCTCCGCATCATCGAGGTTGCCGGTGAGCATACCCGCAGATTTGCCGGCTGCGCGAATCCGCTTGCCGGCATCCCTGATAGCAGCCTGCACTTCGGGGTTCTTGGGATTACCGAGATGGCCGAACGCGGCGGCCAGATCGCTGGGTCCGATGAAGATCCCGTCGACGCCTTCGACAGCGGCAACGGCCTCGATCTCATTAAGGGCGGCTTTGGTTTCAAGCTGCACCAGGACGCAGGTTTCAAGGTGCGCCTCGCGGTGGTAGCCCTGGACGCGGCCGTAGTCAGTAGCGCGCGGAGTGACCGCGACACCGCGAATGCCCAGCGGCGGATAGCGCGCTGCTGCCACAGCTTTACGCGCTTCTTCGGCATTCTGCACAAAGGGAACGAGCAGTGAGCGTGCGCCTACGTCGAGAGCGCGCTTGATGATGACCGGCTCGTTCCATGGCACACGAAAAACAGGCTCGGCCGTTCCGCCACGCATGGCCTGCAATTGCGGCAACAGCGTGGTGATGTCGTTGGGCGCGTGCTCGCCGTCAATCACGATCCAGTCGAATCCCGCGCCGGCCAGGATCTCGGCTGCCATCGGGCTGGCCAGGCTGCACCACAGGCCGACCTGGCGCCCACCATGAGCGAGAGCCTGCTTGAATGCGTTGAGCGGAAAGTTTGCGGGCCATTCGGGCATAGGTTGGTTCTCCTTTCAGGCTGGCTCAGGCCGGAGGTCAAGACGCTTGATCTCGCCGACAATGAGCGCGTAGCTGAGAATGACGCAAAAAGCAATGCACGCGATAAAGACCAGCGCCCCGTTATAGGAATTCGTCCTCACCACGATGGGGCCAATGATAAGCGGCGTGGTAATGCCGGAAAGATTGCCGAAGAGGTTGAACAGCGCACCGTTAATGCCCACCATTCCCTTCGGCGACGTATCGGATATGACTGTCCAGCCAAGCGCGCCGATGCCTTTGCCGAAAAACGAGATAGACATGAACAGAAGCATCAGGCTCTGCGAGGCCGTGTAGTTGCAAACGATGATGGTCATCGCCAGCACCATGCCTGCCATGATGGGAAGCTTGCGAGCGAAGCTGAGCGAACGGCCGCTGTGCAGAAGGCGGTCGGAGATGACGCCGCCGAGAATGCCGCCCACGCCTCCGCACAGTCCGGGCACGGCTGCCGCGAATCCGACCTTCAGCACGGACATGTGACGGGCTTGCGCAAGATAGAGCGGAAACCAGGTAAGAAAGAACCAGGTGAGCGTGGTGACGCAGAACTGGCCGATGTAAACGCCCACCAGCATGCGGTAACTGAGGAGCATCTTTACCGTGGCCCAGGTGAGTGTGTTCTTCTTCACGCTTGCGGCGGAGTCGGTATTCACCAGCCCCCCGCCGCGCTCGATAAATTCTATTTCGGCTTGCGAAACCCGCGTGTGTTCCTTCACCCCGTACATGTTTGTATACCAGACCACTGTGAGCAGACAGCCGAGTGCTCCCATAAACCAGAAACAGCTGCGCCAACCTGCGATGTGAATGAGCCAACCGAAAATGGGCGCGAAAATGGGCAGCGCGAAATACTGCGAGGCATTGAAGATGGCCGAGGCGCGGCCGCGCTCAGAAGTAGGAAACCACGCAGCCACGATGCGGCCGTTGCCGGGAAAGACCGGCGACTGAAACAAGCCGGAGAGCACGCGCAGAACGAAGATGGCGGTGAAGGCGGCGCTGGCTGCAAGATAGCCGGCAAAGGCAGTGAGAAAAGCGCATACCGACCAGCCGATGATGGCGATACCGTAGACGCGCCTTGAGCCGAATCGGTCGAGTAGGCCGCCTGAAGGCAATTGGCCCAGGGCGTAGGCAACGCCGAACGCGAACAGCAGGCTGCCCATGTGCTTGCTCAAATCCAAATTCGGCGGCATTGCGGAAACTGCCTGCGACAGCGCCGAGCGGTCAGCAAAGCTGAAGCAACTGACCACAAACAGCAGCGTGATGATGAGGTAGCGCACGCGAGTTTGGCGCGTTTCAGCCAAGAATTTCCTTTCGGCGCCAGCACCGACTGCGCCAACTGCGATTCGTTTTCACGGTACCATGCGCACGCTCTGGCTCAAGCCGGCTCATAAACAGATTGGATGAGCCCGCGAATATAGCCATAGCAATAGGCGAAGGACTGCAAGTCGTCAGGATCGGCATTGTTCACAGCCAGGGGCACATGATCGGGCATCAGCATGCCGGAGTAGCCCACTTCCTTGTACACGCGGATGGCTTTGACAAAGTCCACGTCGCCCTCGTCGGGATAGACCTCGATGAAGTCGTTGCGATGGCCGCGAATATTGCGGAAGTGCACGTTGAATATTTTCTGGCGCGCGCCGAAGTAGCGGATCACGTCGAAGATCTGCGTGCCCGGATCTTCCAGATCCTCTGAGATCGTTCCCTGGCAGAAATTCAGACCGTGATAAGGGCTCTCCCGGATCGTGATGAACTTTTTGAGTCCATCGACGGTGCCGAGAACTCGATTCACGCCCTGATAGCCCTCGGGCGGCACGCCGGGATCCTGAGGATGGCAGGCCATGCGGATTTTGTACTCGTTGGCCACGGGGATCACGCGATCGAGGAAGTAAGTGATGCGCTCCCAGAAAGCGTCGGCGTCAACCGCGCCTGCCTTGGTGAGCGGCGTTTCGGGATGCGCCTCGGAAAGCTTCCACTGATGGTAGAGCGCATCGCCACGGCCAGGTACGCGGCCGGTACGCAGCACGCCCAGAATGCTCATGTTGTACTTGATAGAAGGAATTCCGGCCTGCGCACAGTTGCGGATGAACATTTGCAGTTGCTCGATATCGCGGTCGCGCTCCGGGCTCTGCGCGAGCATGATCGCCGGATGCTTTTCGCGGTCGATGTAACTCGACTCGAGGAAGGGCGGCGCGGTGCAGTCGATACTGATGCCATATTTGCCGGCCATGTCGATCATGCGCTTGAGCTCGTCGACAGTGGCGTAGAGGCGATCGCCCTCGATTTGCGGATACCCGCAGATGTTGCGCACGCTATAGCGAGCCAGGTATTTGAGATGCACGTCATTGGTCGGGTGCGTCTGGTCACCGAGCTTCATCTGAGCGGAGGTCGCGCTGGACTGCGCGCTTTTGGATGTTTGCGCGATGGCGTTTGAAGCCAGGATCCCCGCCGCGCCACTCGAGACCAGAAACTCTCGCCGATTCATGATTTCTTTCCTCCCGCACCGATTCTCAACCTTGTATGCGAGCGGGCGCAGGTCTGTAAAGTGCGATGAAGCAGCGCGTGACAGTGCGCCGGGGCAGGGGAACAGAAAGCCTCAGCGCTAACATAGATTCATGATTTCCGGCGAGCCACGATATATCCGCGTTCATCCCGGCGACAACGTCGCCATTGTCGTGAATCAGGGCGGACTGGCGGCAGGCAGCCGCTTCGACTCCGGATTGGAGTTGCGAGAGTCCGTTCCCGAAGGCCACAAAGTGGCACTCACCGATTTAGCCAAAGGCGGGGCAATCCTGCGCTACGGTGTCACCATCGGCTATGCGAATCGGAACATTGCGCGGGGCAGTTGGGTGCACGAAGGACTCATGACGGAACCGGAAGCGCCGCCATTGGCCGGCTGTCCGTTGGCGACCGCCACACCGAAGCCGCTTCCGCCTCTGGAGGGGTACACCTTTGAGGGTTACCCAAACCCCGACGGCTCCGTGGGCACGAAAAACATCCTCGGCATCAGCACCACGGTGCAGTGCGTAGCCGCGATCGTGGACTACGCGGTGCGCCGCATCAAGACCGAGATTCTGCCGCGCTACCCGAATGTCGACGATGTCGTCGCCATCACGCATCCCTACGGCTGCGGCGTAGCGATGAGCGCGCCCGGCGCGGAGATTCCGGTGCGCACGCTGCAGAATCTCAGCCTGCATCCCAACTTCGGCGGCGAGTTGCTGGTGGTGAGCCTGGGTTGCGAAAAACTGCAGCCTTCAATCCTGGTGCCGAACGGCGGTCTCAAAGTGCTCCGCGATGAGCCGGCAGTGGCCGTGCTGCAGGACGCGCACGAGGGCTTCGGCGAGATTGTGTCTAACATCTTGAACCTGGCCGAAGGAAGGCTGAAAAAGCTCAACGAGAGGCGGAGGATGACCTGTCCCGCCTCCGATCTCGTGGTCGGCTTGCAGTGCGGCGGGTCGGATGCGTTTTCGGGAGTAACCGCGAACCCGGCGGTGGGATTTGCTGCCGATCTACTGGTGCGCGCCGGCGCCACGGCGATCTTTTCTGAGGTGACCGAAGTGCGCGACGCGGCACACCTGCTGACCGCGCGCGCGGCCACGCCGCAAGTTGCGCGCGACTTCATCCGCGAGATGGCGTGGTTCGACGATTATATGCATCGAGGCGGCGCCGACCGTAACGCCAATCCCTCGCCGGGCAACAAGAAGGGCGGCCTGGCCAATATTGTCGAAAAGACCATGGGCTCGATTGCCAAAGCGGGCAGCACGGCGCTGATGGGCGTGACCGGGCCGGGCGAGCGCGTAACGCAAAAGGGGCTCATCTTTGCGGCCACTCCCTCAGGCGATTTTGTCTGCGGCACGCTGCAGCTGGCCGCATCGATGAACGTGCATGTTTTCACCACCGGACGCGGCACGCCTTACGGTCTGGCCATGGCGCCGGTGATCAAGGTGTCGACAAACAGCGGGCTCGCCCAGCGCTGGCCCGACCTGATCGATGTCAACGCGGGCAGAATCGCAACCGGCGAAGCGACCGTGGAAGACGTCGGCTGGGAAATTTTCTCGATGATTTTGGAGGTCGCTAGCGGAACCAAGAAAACCTGGGCTGACCACTGGGGCCTGCACAATGAATTTGCGATCTTTAATCCCGCGCCACTGACGTGACGTAGCGCAGTTAGCCTCGCTCCGCCCGTGTTAGCTCAGACTGGGGACGAGGAGCCTGACTCCGCTAACGCCGCTATCTCCGCTATTTCACCACCGGTTCGCCCGCGATGTTCAGGCGGACGCGGTAAATGCTGGTACTCGCGCAGATATAGAGCGTCTTGCGATCAGTTCCAGCCCAGGTCATATTCGCCGTGCGCTCGGGCATCACGATGGTTCCCAGCGCCTTGCCATCCGGCGAGATGATCCACACGCCGCCGGGGCCGGCGCTGTAGATGTTACCCTCCACGTCGACCTTCATGCCATCAGGCCCGCCCGGGCGCGTGTCGGTGGTTGCGTCGTAGAGAAGCTTCGGCTCCGTCAGCGTGCCATCCGCCTTCACGCGATAGCGCATCCAGATCTTTCTCGGCTCGGTGCTGTTCACATACAGATATTTCTCGTCGGGCGAAAAGGCAATGCCATTGGGCCGCGGCAGGTCGGCGACGAGCTGCTGCAATTCCGCGCGTGCAGGCGGCGCGCCGGGTTTTTGTTCGAGCGCGCCCGGGATGCGATACACGCCGTTCACCTGGAGCTCTTTCTCCTTGTCAGAGTCTTTCTGCGTGCGCAGCCCATAGGGCGGATCGGTGAA
>JASHYS010000511.1 GCA_030042915.1 Acidobacteriaceae bacterium | reverse complement strand
TCCGCCACGGTCAAGCCCAGGCCCGCCACCGCGGCGAACAAGGTGATGCAATTCACTCGACCAATTCTTTGCGAAAACCGCTCCCTCATTCCAAAACTCCTTTCAGTCTGCTCTCAACTTGGTTCCGAAGCGAACGATCAGGCGCCCCAAATTTGTAGTGCGCCGGTTGTTGTTTTTGTTATGTACACTCCACCCACGCGGCGGTTGCAGCTATTGCTCGGGAGGAGATGGCAAATTGCCGTTGGGGCTCCATGGGCCGGTGTTTGGTGGTCCGCCACTTACCGGTGGCAGGTTGCCATTGGGGCTCCATGTGCCGGGCCCCGGCGCTCCACTGATTGGGGGGAACAAGCTCCCGCCTGGCGAACTGCCGATTGGCGAGTTGCCGCCAGGCGAGCCCGATGTTCCGGAATTCCCTCCATTTGCTGCTTGCGCTCCTTTGTTGGCAACTAAATCCTGAATCGGATCGTAGACGAATTCCCACAGGTTATAGTGGTCCTGCTTCTTGTAGACCACGATCGACGACTTCTCGCTTGGAATCGAGAATCCGATAATGCCGACGTTTGAAACGATCGCACTCGTGTTTTGGCCGGAACTTGGGGGTGTGGGGTTCTCCGGGTCGGAACCGAATGAAGTGCTGTCGTTGGTCGGATTCTGATTCTGATTCGGATTCTGATTCGAGCCGGGGAACGGCGTGCCGGGCCCAATTCCAGCAATCGAGGTGCTCGCTATTTCCTGGCCGAAGAAACCAAAGCTTGTTGGAACCTTGTTATTTCCAAACTGAATGGGCACCCAATCATCTTTCCCGGTGATGGGATCAACGTACTTTTTCCGCAAGAAGCGAATATCGTCAGTCTGTTCGAGCGCCCCAACATTGGGCGGATAAGCATGAAATTTGCGGAAGTATAGCTGAATGGCGCGACGATATTGACTTCCGCGGCGGATCGTTTCCCTTTCGCGGTCCCGTTGAATCTCTCTCCTGACCACGGGCACGGCTATGCTTAACCCCAGCACAAGAGCCGCCATCAGAAAGATGGCCACCAGCATGACATAGCCGTTTTCTCTGCCTTTGCTCTCTTGCTCCGGCCCTTGACTGGTCTGCCTTTGGTCTAGCTGGACTTGCGCCATTGATTGTCACTCCCGTTCATCTTCATTCAATTTCGAAAGGACGCGGTCTTCGAAGGTTTCGCTCGGCTTCCTGCCTGCGAGTGAGACAGAATCGGTGGTTGTGTTGTGCTGCGTCCCCAGGATCGTCGCGAGTGTAGCAGCGCCACTTTAAATAAAGGTGACTAGATGGCTATGAGGCTCCGCTTTCGATTTCTGTCACTCGGCTTTGAGGCGTCTGTGTATGCCTTGTTACGGCCAGGTCAAGTCACCCAGATGCAGGTGCTTAGAAAGAAGCACTCGGCAATGCGCAAGGCGAATAGCGTAGAAACGCAGAGCTTTGAAATTAACCAACATTTATTCTTCGCTGTTTAAATAGCTGTCACAAACACCTTGATTCTGTATGTTAATTTAGCTGCATCATGTACCGCCTGATAAGTCTTCTCAGCCTTCTCTCGTGTGGATTTTTGGGCTTTGGTCAGCAACCTTATGCAGTTGCTTCTGCCGGAGGGCCCCGCGAAGTGTTGGCGGCGATCGCTCCCTACTACGATTTCATGGACGCGAATCTCAAGCCCTGGCATTTGAAGGTCGACTACGAACTTTACGATGAAAAGGGAAATCCAGCCGAGCAGGGGGTCTTTGAATACTGGTGGGCCTCGCCTAAGGTTTACCGCAGCTCATGGACAGCTAAGGACGCGGCGCACTCGGAGTGGCATACCTCCGGCGGCAAGAGCTTTACTCTTACGACAGGCAATCCGCTGAGCGTGTATGAATATTGGTTACAGCCGGCGTTGTTATCCCCTCTTCCAGGACCGGACGAGCTCGCCCCTGGAAGAACCACCCTGGTGGAGCATAATCTTGGATCGGGCGCGCAAGTGCGATGCATTTCCGCTGTTCCCTCGTCAATCAACGAGCAAGATGCTCGTATGTTGCCAGTCGACCTCTATTCCGAATACTGCGTCAACAAGATGTTGCCGATCCTTCTTGGTTACTACAGAATCGGGGGCGTACTGATTAAATGCCTCAATTTTACCCAGATGCAAGGCAAATCCATGCCGCGCACGGTTCTTATGATCAATGGTTCCCGACAAGTTCTCAGCGCCAGGCTCGAAGCCACAAATACGATCAGCCAGGACGATCCGGCGTTGGCTCCGCCCCCAGATGCCACGAGCGTCGATAGCAGGAAAGTTCAGATCGGCACCGCGGCTGGATCGGCGCTTATTCTGGAGAAAACAAAACCGGTCGTGGCAGATTCAGTTAAAGTTCCGAACACGCCTAGCAAGGTGGTTTTGGAAGCTACCATAGGAACCGACGGCGGGCTGCAGGATGTGCGCCTCGTTTCCGCGCAAACGCCTGCTCTGGTTTTGCCGGCATTCTTATCGATTGCTCAATGGCGCTTTAGACCGTACCGAGTTGTCGGCAAGCCCGCCATCGCAGAAATGCAGGTCGAGGTCGATTTCCCACCGTCCCAGCATGGGAACGCTCCGGAAGCGTCGATGAGCGTGCCGAAGACGACAACACCATCTCAGCCTAACGAGTAGCTGCCCAGGCATTCTCAAAGCTTTCTACTCAACTACAAAGTGGGAGCTGTTTCATTGCTAGTCTATGCCCATGCTGGACGCGCCGCGATTCAGTTCCGCCAATTGCATTTCCAGCTCCTTTAGTTCTTCCAGCATCGCTCTCACACCACCAAGATCGCAAATGCTCGAAGTGCGTGCGATGATCGGGAGGATATAGTCAATGCGGTTTCTAATGCTGTTGGGAGTCAGGTTCTTCAAGGCCCCGCCGATGCTATAGAGGGATTTGCCGGCTGTGCGCAGCTCACTTTGGAGCGCAACTCTTCGGCGCCTTGTTTCACTGCGTTTTGTCAGGAGCATTGCGGTAACAATGTCTTGCTCATCGTCCATCATTGGCCCATTTCGCCGCCGCTTTCCGGTGGAATTGCTGCGCTACGTTCGGTTGCCTTCAAGTGCCCATTGTGTCCGCCTGCGCCAGTTGGTAAATGTTGAAGTTTAGCTCGCTCTGTTCCTTCAAACCTTGAAAATGCCGCAGTGTCGTCGCATATGCGCGCACAGTCCGAAATTCAATGGATGCATCGAACCTAAAGAGATCGAATAACTTGCGCGGACTTCTATGAGAAATCTTTTCAGACAACAAAACGCCTGAGAAGGTGCATCGCCAGCCTCAGGAAAGCTTCCCCAGCACCAAGATCACAAATATGTAATTGGAATTAATGAATCGCACTTTTGTTACATCGATCCAAAGAAATGATGAAAATTCGCTGAAAACCGTTCGAGATGCGCGACGCCAGGAGTAATTCCTGAGCACACAGCCCCGTTCACGAGCGCAGTCTGCATTTTGACCGGCGAATTGAGGGTCCTTTGAGGCTTAAGTTTTTACATAATCTAAACCTTCGCGGCATAAATTCGTGGAAGCAGCTTGAGGGGGAGAGAGTTGCTCGCGTTCAAGGGACCTGTTGCAAATTTCTTAAGCGCCAGGCGACACCCGTTCCGAGTGGCCGTGAATTCATGAGCATTCTTTGAGCCTCATGTCGATCTGGGACTGTCACTAAAAGTGCAGCCTTAGGTAAGCCGACGGTCTATTTGTAAGCAATCAAGCGGAGCACAATGCAAGGGGTTATATGGAAAGTGAATTGTTCAGGACCGAGGAGGGAGTTTCTCAATGGCGCGCTCTCCACGTGATTCATAATCACGAAAAGAAGATCGCTCTTCACATGGTGAATCGC
The DNA here is from genome assembly GCA_030042915.1 of Acidobacteriaceae bacterium. The sequence continues at coordinate 10,157 of JASHYS010000511.1, read as the reverse complement.
TCGATCGAGCATTTTCTTCCGCTCTATACGGAACGATCACGATGGTCTGACCGAAGTGTGACGTTGGAGAGACCGCTCTTCCCCGGGTATATTTTCGTCCGCTTTGCTCGAGAGTCACGGCACTCGATAATCGGCTGCGCTGGAGTGCTGAGGATATTGGGGAAGGGGGATGGAGAAGTCGTCGCGGACGCAGAGATCGACAGGATACGCAGAGCGATTTCAGATGGTCTGATACTGCGCCCACATGCTCCCATTTGCGCTGGGATACGAGTTCGAGTCATAAATGGAGTGTTCGTCGGCACTGAGGGCGTGGTCACTGAACTGCGCAGCAATTGCAGAGTGGTCGTCTCGATGGCGGCAGTGAGACAATGCTATTCCTTGGAAACCCACATATGGAATCTCGAAATCCTGGACAAAAAGGTTGTTCAGGCCGAGAAAGAATATGCGCTTATCGTCCGATCAAAGCTCAGGTGATAACCAAATTGCGTTACTGCAAGCGAGATCAGGAGGGGTGATCGCCTCGATACGCCTCCAGAGTGCGGATGCGAGCGCTGCTGCAACGCCAGTGATACCCAGTACAACCAGGGGGAGGACCGAGAGAGAGCACGCATCCGTTTTGAGCGTAAGCAGATGAGCACATTCCAGCTCTTAAAACCCGATGTAAACCAAAATGCCAGGGCGCCAAAGAATCCAACCCGTCAAGGCATATCCAGCTTCATTGCCGCGCTATTGTTTTCCTTACTTGGTTTCACGACAGCTACAGTGTGGGTAGAACAGAACTGGGCGGCTCAGTTTTTCCAGATCGGTATTTACGCGCTCGTGATCGCTCAGATCCTCTTAGGGATTCGCAATCCGGGCGAAGGCGTGATTCGTCAGATTCGGCCGTTGCTCGTTTACACAATTCCTCTCTGGGGAGTCATTCAGCTGCTCGCGCACACCACGATCAGTAGTTTTCTGACCCGTGAGGAGGTGCTCCGTTGGGGCGCGCTCGTGGGCGTCTTCTATTTGATACACACTCTCATGCGGTCTCAACGCTGGGGACAAAGATTCCTGACCGGGTTTGTATGTTTTGCGACTGCGATGGCGATACTCTGCGTGATGCAGCTCAATACTTCCCATGGAAAGATCCTATGGCTCATCGACACCAGGTATCTGGACATCTATGCTACCTTCCAAAACAAGAACAACTACAGCCAGTTCGTTGAGCTTGCGTTGCCTGTGGCAATGTGGCGTATGGTGCGTCGGGGCTGGCGCTCGTGGCGATACGCGCTAGCCGGCGGAATCCTCTACGCTTCTGCAGTAGGCGTTGCGTCTCGAGCTGGATTTGTTCTCTGTACCGCAGAGATGATCGCCACAGCGGCGATTGGATGGGTGAGGCTGCGTGAGACGGGGAGCCGCTCGGCGCTTTCTGCAACCGCAAGCATGGTTCTCGTTATATGCGCGGTTGCCGCCGCGTTTACTTTTGCAGTTGGCTGGAAGCCTATCTGGCAGAGATTTCAGGACAGGGATCCATATGCCATCCGCCGCGAGTTTTTCCATGGCGCGATCGACATGGCGGAGCATCGACCCCTTACAGGCTACGGTCTGGGAACGTTTGAGTACGTTTACCAACGCTACACCACTAAGGATTCGCGGCAGGTTGCCAATCACGCACACAACGATTGGGCGGAGCTTGCGGCTGAAGGCGGCATCCCTTTCCTGCTTCTCGTCGGTATTCCATTCTTCGGGGCAATTCCGAGCGCAATTCGGCACCCGTGGGCGCTGGGGCTGGTGGCAACAATATTGAATGCGTTTGTGGACTACCCGTTTGCCCGTCCTGCAGTTTCAGGCTGGATGTTCGCGCTTCTCGCCATCTTGTACACGACAAGCGCGCTTGAACGGGCAAGTGCGAAGAATACCGAAAGGCACCCGCGAGGCACTGGAGTCGATTCCATCAGCCGTGCCGCGCATTCTTAATGCGCTCTCACACCTCGGCGTCTGGATGGCCGCAATGCCAGAAGTACGGGGCAATGGAGCTCGAATCATCTGGCGGTGGTGGCGGGTGGTCCACTGTTATGTAATGAAGAAAGGCCAAAAACAGTGTGAACATTGCAACAACCATCGTGACCCAAATGATCCTGCGGATTAGACGTTTCTTCCTTTTCGGATCGGGTCGCTTGCTTCGAAGTTTCTTGCCGCCTGGAACTTTCGCGACTTCCGAGCCCATTTGCGAATTTGGCGACGCAAAGAAGCGATGCCGGCAACCACGGCACCGATAGGCCTGACGGCCGAAAACGCGATGGACAAAGTCGCCCCATCGGGAGCTATGAGAGCGCCGAACCTCGGAGCTGCTGCAATGCGGGCAGATCATGATTCACGTTGCCGGCTGAATTTCGATCGATGTTACCACAAGTGTGCCGACGATCCGCACAGTGCCGGGCTCTCGTTTGTAGGTGAGCCGAAGCTGCTGAAAGGGAGCGTCCGGTGTCAGGGAAAACTTCTGGCTTATCTGAGCCGGAGAATTACTGGAGAGGTCTGGAGAGCTTGCCAGGACAGCACCGGTTTTGACGTCTGCAATCTCCCAGCGGATTCCGGTGTTGGCGGGGATATTTTCGGTGCGATAAAAAGACACTAGCCGGTACTTGCCCGGAGGCAACGCAATGATCTGTTCCGCAATTGCACAGTCTTCGGGCTCATCGCCCGTAAATTCCGCTCGTAGTCCAGAAGGCCCGGGCCAGGAGTGAAGCCCTGCAGAGGCCGCCAGATTCCAGTCGAATTTGAGCGTCAATGGATCGCGAGCGAAGAGAGGATTATTAGGAACCGATGTTTCGGCGACAATCCGATGCTGACGCACTAGCCCGCGCCACAAGTCGTTGGCAGCGGACGCATCGGCGCCGCCGCCGGCAGCGATTAACTGGTCAAGGAGGTTAGCAATCCAGGCTAGATCCCCTTCGCTCATGTAGTTTGGCTGCCCTGAGCCGGTAGAAAAAAATCTGAGAGCGGGGTGGACCGCAGCGGCCGGCAGATTTTTTCCCATCAGGAAACTACTATATTGGCGAAGCACATCAGGGTCATCGACGACCACCTTCGCTTCGATTGTTTGCGGATTAGGGGATACCCGCCAGCAGAGCGCAAAGAGCGCGCCGAGCTGGTCGAGCTCTGCAGAGGGCATCTCTGCCGCGCGACGGGCCCACATCCAAACTGCCGGCCGGTTATCACGCCGAAAATAAAAGTTGGCTAGCGACCAACGCGGCGGGTAGGCTCTGTCTATGGCGTATGCCTGGAGCAGGTTTGCCTCCGCCTGTCGAAGATCACCTTCTGCCTCATAGCGCAGTCCCAGATCAATCAGCACCTGGCTGTCATAAGGGTTGTATCGGAGGGAGGCGCGAAGATCCTGGATGGCATGCTGATCGTCGTTCGCAGCCAGGGCGATGTAGCAATACCAGCAGTCTGGCTCGATGACAATAGCAGCGCGAATCGCATCAGGGGTACGCCGATCATAGAGACGTTCGGAACGCACGAACTGGCAGGATTCCCAGATCCCCATCACACACCCGCACACGACCACGGCACGAAGGGCGAAATAGAAGAATCGGCTCCAATGGAACACTTGCGTCATTCTGCGCGAAGCTTATCACCGGCGCTAGCATTCGCAGAAGCCAATACCGCACTTTTTAACTCTGGCGTAACAGTGACGCAATTCCAGGTGCTCATCGGGCTGTGATGAAAGGGATGGACTTGCTGGCGGGATAAACTCACTTATTCGCGACGGCAAAACAGAAGGCCAGCCGGTGTTGTGAGGTAACAACGGCTGGCTGCGAAGTACGTAACTTATTGCGACAATCAAAGCCTAAGGGCTTGTAGGGCACGTAACATTCCCCGGCGGATTGCAGCATTGCGGCGAGGGAATGCCAGGGCAGCAGTCCTCGGTCGGGTCAGGTGGACACATGCGCGTACCCGAGGTATTTGCGGTCGCATTACTGACTGACAATCCTCTGATCAATGCATGGGTCTGGGCTGAGGGTCCGAGGAGCGTGCCGGAGTTGGATGACTGAATACTGCCAGCCAAAATGAGCCCCGCAATTCCGGCAGCTGATGCGGCCGTTTCAAGATCACCTGACACGGTTACAGAAGTCCCGTCGTAATTCTGGAGATCGTCTCCCTTAACTTCATATTTGGTGCCAGTTTCGGCGGAGCTCAAGTAATAGCGCCCATTCTCTGAGCTGATCGTGCCCGTCGCCAAGAATTCGGAGGGCGGCTTGTCTGTTGCTGCGCTGAATGTCAGCGGATGCCCGGGACGCACTCGAGCGATAACAGCTCCGGAAGAATTTCTAATTTCAAGAGCTCCATTATTCGCTTCAACCGTAACCGCGGTTGCGGGATTGATGGAGACGACTCCGCTGCAGTGCGCTTCGATCGGCACCACCACCACGCCATTTGCCTGAATCCGGAACGAATCCGTCACACCCAGCTGCGCCGTTCCGTGCTGAAGCACGAAGTGATCGCGGTAGAGAGTTCCGCGCGAATCGCGCAAGAGGGTGACCTCAGCGCCGCCCCCGATTCGCAAATCAGCGCCAGAGGAGATGCTCTGACCAGTCTCGACCACGGACCCGTCGAATACCGTTCCGCTGCCTCTCACCTCGTAGTTGTCGATCTTGGTTTCGCCCCTCGCCGTAACGGTCCCAATTGACGGCGATGCAGCCAGCGCGTAGGAACTGATGCACAACGCCCCTGCGAAAATATATACTCTGCTGAGCATGACCCCCTCCCGCTAATCTCCGGTTTTGGAGATTCTCGTCTCGAAACTATTTGAGATATACCCCGAATCAGAATCCGCCACAATAAGGCTCTGAGAAATCCCATCAGAAATTAACATTGTCTTACGGCTGTATGAACTTGCGCGCGCTGTCTGACACTTGTGATACATCTCAATCGGGTTTCTAAATAGGCCTTTCCTTACTCACGTTACAGCGCCGAGATATCGCTCGAGGCCCACACCTAGGGCAAAGCTGTTTGCGATTTCTATCGCCGCCGCCAATGCATATTCGTTCAGCGGTCGCTGCGACCGCGCGGGGCTGCCGCCGCTTCCCTCCGTGGCTTTTAGTGAAACGCCCTTTCTGCGAAACCTCTGCAAAGTTCTGCGATGCGGTTACAGCGATTGGTCACGAGCGCAGCCGGAATTGCGTCGTCATTTGTACCCTGGAGTAACGCAACTCCATAGCTGCGTTGATGTTCATCAGGAATTCATTTGACTGCCGGCACCGATGAGTGGCACCGTTGAAGTCTCTCCCAGATTGCGTGAGGTATGGCGTGATCTCTGTCTTCCGTGGACCTGACAATTTTGTACTCTAGAGCACGAGACTTTTGCATTCCCGGAGAATGTCAAATGAAAACGAATTATGTTTCGCACAACGGCTGGACTCGCTGTTTGGCGGCATATTTTTGGGCGTTTTCGGTATTGTCTTTGGCGTTTTTCACCACAGCCCATGCACAAACGCTGACTACGCTTCAGAGTTTCACAGGAACGAATGGCGCGTTCCCCAATACGTCGGTGACGCCGCCCGTGAAATCCCATCACCGAGTCTGCCAACACACCAACGGGAACTTTTATGGTACAACGCCTTTTGGCGGCGCTTACGATTTGGGAGTCGTGTATCAAGAAACCCCCGCGAGCTCTGGAGGCGTAGTGACCACTATTTTCAGTTTTAACGGGACAGATGGCGAGGTCCCTGAAAGCACTTTAGTGGTAGGCAGCGACGGGAATCTCTACGGCACAACAGAATTGGGCGGGGCCAACGGCTTGGGAACGGTGTTCAAAATCACCACCACTGGCACGCTCACTACGCTTCACAGTTTTAGTGGGGCGGACGGAGAGTATCCGATTGGTGCCCTGGTGCAAGGCAGCAACGGCAACTTCTACGGCGCAACCTATGCGGGGGGAAATTCCACTGGCAGCGGAACGATTTTTGAAATCACTTCCGGAGGCTCACTGACCACGCTCTACAGTTTTAGCGGGCCAGACGGAGCCCAGCCTGAAGGCGACCTGGTGCAAAGCCCATGGAACGGAAATTTCTATGGCGTGACGTTTGCAGGTGGCAGTGTTTCTTCAAACTACCCCAGCGGCGCCGGCACTGCATTCCAAATCTCCTCGAGCGGCGCACTAAGCACAGTCTACGATTTTTGCACAAAGACCAATTGCAACGACGGCGCCTATCCTCAGGGTCCCTTATCTCCAGACAGCAACGGAAACTTCTACGGCACCACCTTCTTTAATGGGGCATATGCCGCAGGAACTCTGTTCCAAATCAATACCTATAGCTTGCTGCACACCCTTTACCACTTCTGCTCTAAAGGCGGAAGCGGCGTTTGCCTCGATGGCGCCGAGCCAGCGGGCGGACCAGTGGTCGGCAACGATGGGAACCTCTATGGCGTGACACTTTTGGGCGGGACCAATTACGCCGAAGATGGCGGAACTTTATATCAATTCACCCCTTGGGGCGTCCTGAACACCTTTTACAACTTTTGCTCCAAAGCCAACTGTGCTGACGGCCAGGAACCTGAGGCCCCTCTGGTGCAAGGCAGTGACCAGAATTTTTACGGTTCAACGGCATTTGGCGGGACCGACAACTACGGGACGTCGTTCATTCTTGCTACGGTTCCATCCTCTGGCTTTAACTGCAACGGCAGCTATTCCGGCGAGTATTGGGGCAACATCACAGTCTCCAGCGGGCAGAATTGCGAGTGGATCGATGGGGGTCAAATCTACGGCAATATCTATGTGAACGGTGGCAACCTGAATCTGAGCAATTCTTCGGTATTTGGCAACGTGCAAATCATGGGCGGTACGTACACCCTAGGCCCGTCGCTAACGATTGCAAGTACCCTGTCGGTTCAGAACGTCGCTGCTTCCGGTTCGACGCAGAACTCGATCTGCGGTGTTACTACGGGCGGTTCTTTGTACTTCGACGGCAATGGAACGCCCGCTCTGATTGGGTCAAACGGCTCATCCTGCGCTGGAAACTCAATCGGTGGCGATCTCGAGGTCGCCGGCAGCACGGCGGCGGTGCAGGTTTACAACAATAGCGCGAATGACGACCTGAACTGCAGTAGCAACTCATCCGTCACAGGCGGCGGGAACACGGCCAAGAATAAGATTGGCCAGTGCTCCTCGTTCTAACAGCGTGAAGAAAGTTGCTCCCCAGCGATGGGGTGTGAGTTTGCCTGACCCACACCCCCACCGCTTAATGTCAAGCAATTCACCTCGTCTATTCGCACCCGAGGCTGGACTCCGAACTTTAAACGTGAAGGCGCCGCTTCGTAGTCCGGAACCCTCCGACAATCAGATCTTCCGGCGCCCCGGATTGATAAATTCCGGTTAAGATCACTCCGGTTTTTTCGATGCGACCTTCTCTCTCGTTTAATCTGTCAGGCAACGAGCAGGGCGTAGCCAGTCTGAAGACGAAGAGATGAAGATCCTCTTCGAAATCTGAAGTGTAATCCACTCCAGATCGCCCTGCTGCTTTCGACAACGAAAGCATTTTGCCTTCTCGGGTAACCGCCGATTGAGAATGAGCGGAGGAATGTATTAACCATGGGTGCACGCAGCGAAACCTTGGTTGTGCAAAACGATGGACGGTCCGGCTTCGCCCAGACTTTGAATGCCGCGGGCCCCAGCGCCGATTCTCATTTGGAGCAAAAAATCCGCCGGAGTCCGGCGCTATGGTCATGTGTTGGGTTGCTCAGCATTGGCGGCTTTATCGGAGTCGCTCCGGAACTTTGCAAGCTTTGGCAAATCTGGACGACGGATCCCCTGCGTTCCATAGGCGCGGTGATTTTGTTCACCGGCATCGTGCTCACCCTTAGGGTTTGGCGTCAAAATGGTTGGGAACTCGGAGGCACATACTGGGGATTCCTGTTGGTGACGCTCGCGTTCGCTCCGGTTCTTTTCTCAGAACGATTGGTGTTGTTCTGGCTGGTAAAAGACGTCAGCATCAGCATCCTTCCGAGCGCATTTCCAATATATCTTTATGTCAGTGGCATCGTCCTGCTCTTTGCCGGAGTTCATGTGTGGCGCCGTGCCTGGTTTCCGTTGGGGCTCTTGTTGCTTTTGCAACCGGTTCCAGAGGCCGTTCTCGACTTTTGCGACTTCCCGTTACAAGCTCTTTCGGCACACATAGCTCGATGGTTTGCTCAATTCATCGGGCTCAACCCGGGGAGCGCAGATTTGCTGCGGCTGATGTTTGCCCCTGCATTCGGCATGTTCATCGCTCCCGGGTGTGATGGAATGCGCGGGGCCGTCACCCTTGCCTACGGAGCTCTCATTATCGGCTACCTTAAGCGGGTTTCGGTAATCAGATGGATCATCTATGTCATCGGCTCATTTATGCTGGGCCATTTTTTCAACCTTCTTCGCCTGTGCACCTTGGTCGTCTATTATAAGATTTCGTTGGGTCATCCTTGGCTCGAACGCCAAGCCGAGCAGGCAGATTACTTCATTGGTGGCCTGCTGTTTCTCGTTGCAGCGTTGCTCTTACTCTGGGCTGTTACCAGGAGGGAGGGCACACCCGCCGCGCAGACCGACCCGAAAACGAGCGAGGCAGGTCCTGATTACAGCCCATCCACGTATTGGCGAGCGATGGCATTGCTCTGTCTCTTGCTCGTAGCCGTTGCCCCGGGCGTGCGCGCGTTCCGAAGCAGCCTTGAATCTCTCCATCGGCCTAGCCTGCGCGCTCAGCTCTCATCCGAGAGTTTGAATGAACGGATTCCCTCCCAAATCGGCGCCTTTACGCTCACTCGAGCCTGGCAGGAGCAGACAAATGGCGCTCCGGTTTTGGAAATCGCCTCTTTCCAGGACGAGCCATCAGAAGAAATCGAAATCGGGATTTGGATGCCTCCGACAGACCACCGCATTCAGGTCAGTCTGATGACCCATGGGGAATCGCCGCAACGTCAAACCGTGAAGACATTTACGACCGCAGGCGGAAAGATCGTTCAGTTCAGCACTGCGCTTTATGTCGATGGAGTCACAGATACCTTAGTTGGTGACACGATATGCAGCCCCTCATCGTGCCAAATACCCTATTTCAATTCACCAGGTATTCATCTAGCGCTTGAAAGCGTGATAGACCACACTACGCGCGGTAAAAGATGGGTCCCGATTTTCTTTAAGGCCCAGGCGCCGCACACTGAAATACCGTTGGATACAGTTGACCGCAACTTATCACGCGAATCGCAGCGCTTTTTGTCAGGTCTTGACGTTTTAGCGCTAAGCCGCCAGTTTCAGTAATCGCTTCGGCGCCCGCTCGAGAATACTCTTGGGGTGTGGAGCACGTTAGCGCGCTGTGGAAACTTTGTTATTCAATTGTCATATGCCCTTTCTCATACCTTAACAACGTGCAAGTTAGGATTTTTTAAACACAAAAGGGCACCTTCAATGAGCGGTGACAGATTTCTGCTCGCGGAGGGTTCTCTTGAAGCCCTTAACTCTCCCGCAAACTGAATATCGCTTCCAACTCTTTTCCACGGTTCTGCACATGGGACCGAGAGGGGCGAAGCTTGCCTTTCGCGCCACGGTGAAGGACAGCAGTCTGACATCTGACAGACGCACAGCCGGCTCGTTTGCAGCGCGGATTTCCCTTATTCCTTTAAATCACTTTTTTCCGAACTAGGTTGAAGATGACTGTCTTTAGAACCCGGTCGCGGATGGTGAGTGTCCGGCTTTCCGAGGACGAATACGTCGCGCTTCGGGAGCTATGCAATGCAACCGGCGCAAGAAGCGTGTCGGACGTCACTCGAGATGCCATGCGCGCGTTTTTAGCTGGATCTACAAAGGACGAAGCGATCCAGATTCGCTTTAACGAATTCCGCGATCAGATGGGTTATCTTGGCCGTCGGATCGATGAACTCCTTGAGAGGTTTACATCCCCGGACAAGCAAGTCGAACCTTGAGCAGGCCCATTGCGCGCCGCTTCTTGCCGGCCGTGCTAAGCAGGCAGTTATATTTCCCGGAGGACAGTTTATGAAACATATCGCTCCTCTATTTGCCACTGTCTTTGTGGCTGCCACCTTCGCTTCTGCGCAGCAGGCCGTACGTGAATCCGGAGAGGCAGAGGCGGCGGACTCACTTGTTGCCTCGACAGACCTTCCCATTGAGCGAATCGGGAATGACGATCTTCTAG
>JASHYS010000510.1 GCA_030042915.1 Acidobacteriaceae bacterium | reverse complement strand
CTCACTGAGTATGTGAGCGTCTCAGGAGCGGTTCCGAGGGCCGAGATTCACCGTCAATTCGAATGGGCAGATGTTTTTTTGTTGCCGACGCTTTGTGAGGGCTCCGCGACCGTATGCTATGAGGCGCTCGCGCATGGATTGCCGGTGATCACGACTCCGAACGCCGGTAGCGTGGTTCGCGACGGCGTTGATGGCTTCATCGTTCCGATACGCGACGCAGCGGCCATCGCCGATCGCATCGAGCGTTTGGCAGACGACAGCAGCCTGTGGGCTGGAATGTCGGCGAATGCGCTGAGCCGTGCCTCTGAATACTCGTTTGAGAAATATGGAGAGCGGCTTGTACGTGCGCTCCAAGACGCATGCCTCTCGCGGCCGGTGCGAGCGATCGCATGACGGAGCCCAAAGAAGACGATTCTAGCTCATCTCGCTCCGGACCAACTTCGACCATCGGACAGCGGAAGATCTCGATCTGAACAAATGCGCAAACCAAAGATTCTCCACATCATTCAGTGCACGAATCTTGGAGGGATGGAGAAAAGCGCCCTCGAAACCATGAGTGGTGAACGGATCCTAGGCTGCGAAAACCGCCTGATTTCCCTCAATCCAATCGGCGCCCTGGGTCCGCTACTCCTCGAGCGAGGAATTCCTGCCTGTGGGCTGCGCTATCGCGGGCCTGCGGGAGTCTTTTCCATCCCCGCAATGGCCAGGGCATTCCGTGAAGGGGACACACCGGACGGCATCGTAATGACCGGGCACAACGTTGCGGCCTTTGCGGCACTAGCCGGTCACAAATGCAAGAGACGGGTCTTGTCTGTGCATTTTCATCACACAGGCGTGATGCCGCGCCTGCAGTGGCGAGTCGTTTATGCTGCCGCAATGCAAGTCTTTCCGCACATCGCGTTTTGCTCCGACTTCATTCGCGAAGAGGCCGAGGACATTTATCCTCCGCTGCGAAAAATCAGCGTGACCAGACCGGACTGTTTCAGGCTCCCACCCGTCCCTTCAGAGCGCGACAAGGCGGCGGCACGCGCATCCATGCGAATCCCGGAGGGAGTCGCGGTTATCGGCAACGCCGGGTGGCTCATTCAGCGCAAGCGATGGGATATCTTTCTCCGAACCGCGGCTCGCATCGCATCGGAGCGACCGGATACGGTATTTGTCGCATGCGGAGACGGACCGATGCGTCAGGAACTGGCTGAGTTGTCCCGGGCGCTGGGTTTGGGCGAAAGAGTGAAGTGGCTCGGGTGGCAAACGGACCTGACAAATTTCTATCTCTCATTAGACGTTCTTCTCTTCAATTCGGATTGGGACGCGCTGGGCCTGACCCCGTTAGAAGCTGCGACCTTTGGAGTGCCGATGGTAGCTTCTGTACTCCACGGCGGCCTGCGAGAGGTCATCAGTTCGGAGCGGCTAGGTTTTCTTTGCAGCCAGCACGACGAGGAGTGGCTGGTTGAAAAGACGATGCTTCTGCTGGAAAACCATGCGTTGCGGCGGGAGATGGCTGCCGCCTGCCGGATGGCGGTTGCCGAGCGCCACGACCCCGAGCGGAATGCAAGGGAGCTCCTGGAACTGATTGATTTGAACGCCTTCGACGGACGAGCAGCGCGATCAGAGGAGCCAGGCGCTGCAGCGGCCGCTCGCAGCGAATACAGCTGCTGAGATTCCGGCCGCGAACGCTGGAAACCAGGAGAACGAGATCAAAATGTCGACAATAGCGGAACAAAAGCAGGCTGAGCACTATATCCAGACCGCAGCATCGTACGATGACTGCCTGGGGCAATCTCCGGAACATGAACTGGCGCAATATATTCTCCTCGGAATACTGGCGTCATTGAAGGTTGAAACCCTCTTAGATGTCGGGGCGGGGACCGGCAGAGCGATCCGATTTCTTCGCGCGCACCAGCCCGATTTGCAAATCCTGGGAATCGAGCCTTCCGACGCAATGAGAGCTGTCGCGTACGCCCACGGCATCCCGCAGTCTTGTCTGGTAAAAGGCGACGGTCGGATGTTGCCATACGCCGATGCCTCATTTGACGTCGTAACGGAATTCTCGACCCTCCATCACGTAGCGAACCCGGCAGCAGTCGTCAGTGAGATGATTAGAGTCGCCAAGTACGCCGTATTCATTTCAGACACAAACAACCTCGGTCAGGGATCTCTCGGGGCTCGAACGATCAAGAACCTCTTTTACTGGTCGGGCCTCTGGAAGCCTTTTAACTATGTCAGAACGGGAGGAAAAGGACACGCAGATGAACCCTGTGACGGAGTCTGGTATTACTATTCGGCGTTTTCGCATTTTAATATGCTTTCTAGGAAGTGCCACACCGTTCATGTCGTGAATACGCGTCGGTCCTCCCGTACTCATTGGTTTTCCGCGTCCCATGTGGCGTTGCTCGGCGTTAAAAAAGAAGCTAAGGCCGCGAACCCGATGTTCGAGTATCTTACTTAAGGCGCGGTACGGGGCGACACTTCAACTTAGATAGGCGGCAAGAAATGGCCAAGGTGGCTTGGCTGGCAAACAACATTTCCCACTATCATCGAGTGCGCGCAGACGCTTTCGCGCGCGAGTGGCCAGGCAGCTTTACGATAATCGAGCTATCAAACCGCGACAGCTTGCCTGTACTGCAGACCAAAGCTTGCGAGTTCGCGCGCAAGATTACGATGTTTCCCGGCATGGCGATTGACGAGATTGCCAGTCTTCGTCTCCGTACTTCCCTTTTGCAATCTCTCGAAAAGATGAGACCCGACGTCTGTTGCCTTAATGGCTGGGGCCTTCCTGGAACGGCTGCAATGTTGCATTGGGCCCTTCGGCGCCGCGTCCCCTGCGTGTTGATGTCTGAATCGAACGAACACGACGCGCCACGCGTATGGTGGAAAGACGCCATCAAGCGATGCATTGTGGCCCAGTGCAGCGCAGCGCTTGTTGGCGGATCTTGTAGCCGAGAATACGCTATTCGACTCGGCATGTCGCCCGCAAACATTTTTGACGGCTACGATGTTGTAGACAATGAGCACTTTCGCGCAGGCGCACTGAGGGCCAGAGCATCCAGAGACAGCACACTCGCCTTACACGGTCTGCCGCGCAGTTACTTCCTGACCTGTGCCCGGTTTGAACCAAAGAAGAATTTGCAAGCATTGATCGACGCGCACGCGGCTTATGTCCGGCAAATCGGCGGTGAGCCGTGGAGCCTGGTGATTGCCGGCGATGGATCAGCGCGCTCCGCCATGGAGTCCCGCGCACACGAACTGGGGGTCAAAGAACGAGTGATCTTCAAAGGACTGGTGAATTACGAGGACCTGCCCGCCTACTATGGCTTGGCAAGTGCGTTGGTGCATCCGAGCACAACGGAGCAGTGGGGCTTGGTCGTAAATGAAGCTATGGCAGCCGGGTTGCCCGTGCTTATTTCTGAAAGGTGCGGCTGCGCCGGCGATTTAGTTAAGCACCAGGTAAATGGCCTCCTTTTCAATCCATGCAAAACGGAGGAAATAGCCCATGCAATGCTCACCGCCCATCGGGAAGAGGCGCGGCTTGAGCAAATGGGACAGCAAAGTTCTGCAATCATTGCAGAATGGGGTCCAGCACGATTTGCAGGCGGTCTGCGGAGGGCCATCGAGAGTTCTCTAGCGCATGGGTCGCGGAAATCCCGCCCGGTTTCAAGAGCAGTTGTTTGGGCAATGGCTCTCGGATAGTAAACCAAGCAGCTGTTGTCAAAAAAGGTCGAAATGAGTCTCTCCTTCACGACCGCTCCCGTAGCAGATCTCGCGGATTCCCACTGCCGAGTTCGAGCATCAAGCCGTCATGCCAAGATTATCTACCTCACGGATTTTCTCTCACGTGCAGGAGGCGGCCTTTTTGAAGCAGTACGAGGTCTGGCGCAGGCGATCGACGAACAGCAGCAATATTCGCCTGCTGTGCTAGGGCTCTATGAGCCAGGGTATGAAGCCGACCGGGCTGCGTGGCGCGGCATAGAGGCCAAAGCTTTCAAGGTCGTCGGTCCGCGCGCTTTCGGATACTCACCTGCCCTTTCTCATTTTCTCCGCGCAAACGAGCCAGACCTTGTTCATGTTCACGGTCTGTGGGTATACACCTCGATCGCAGCAATCCAGTGGTCTCGAACCTGCAGGCCATATGTGGTCAGTCCTCACGGCATGCTCGACACGTGGGCGTTGAACAACTCCCGCTGGAAGAAACGCCTCAGTGCCCTCCTCTATGAGACACGGCATCTGCGCGGCGCGGCCTGCCTCCATGCGCTGAACGATCGAGAGGCACGGGCCATCCGCGCTTATGGACTCAACAACCCAATTTGCGTGATTCCAAACGGGATTGAATTACCCGACGAGGCAATCATCGGCTCACGTTCGATGAGTCGCGTGCTGCTTTTTCTTGGCCGGCTCCATCCAAAGAAAGGCTTGCCGGCACTTATCGAGGCATGGGCACGAGTCAAATCCATAGCTGAAAAGGACGGCTGGCAGCTAAAAATCGCCGGATGGGATCAAAACGACCATCGGGCGCAACTTGAGGCGATCGCAACAAAACTTCACGTCACTTCAAGTGTTCATTTTGCCGGTCCTCAGTTCGCCCAGAATAAAGAGCACTGCTTCCGGACGGCATCTGCATTTATTCTGCCTAGCCTGAGCGAAGGGCTGCCAATGTCTGTTCTCGAGGCTTGGTCGTGGCGTTTGCCCGTCGTGATGACCTCCAATTGTCACGTCTCATATGGCGACGAAGGTCGAGCCGCGATCGTGACAGAAGCGTCGGTAGAAGGTCTCTCTGCAGCTTTGCAACGATTGTTTTCGATGAGTTGCACTGAGCTTGAGGCTTTGGGCGCGAACGGCCGCCGGCTGGTCGAAGACCACTTTCAATGGCCACGCGTGGCTGAACAAATGACGGAAGTTTACGATTGGCTGCTCGGTCTCGGCCCCCAGCCGGCCTGCATCGCGAACTGATCTCGAACCCTATATGCGGCTTCCAGATTTTTCCTCTTACGATAACTCGTGGTATTCGCCAGGGCGAAGCAGGCTCGTCCGCGCTTTATGGTTCTTCGTGGGTCTGCCTCTCGTTCGGTTTCAATTATTGCCGCTTTCTTCGGTCCGAGGTTTCATTCTCCGCTGCTTCGGCGCTCGCCTGGGGTGCGGCGTCGTTTTGAAGCCCGGCATACGTGTGAAGTACCCATGGCTTCTATCAATTGGCGATCATACCTGGATCGGTGAGGATGTATGGATCGATAATCTCATCCAAATCACAATTGGCTCCAACATATGTATATCTCAGGGCGCCCAGCTGTGCACGGGGAATCATGACTGGTCTGACCCGGCATTCGGCCTGTTGGTGCGGCCAATTGTAGTGGAAGACGGTGCGTGGATAGGAGCTCGCGCACTGATATGCCCTGGCGTGACCGTAGGCCAATGTGCGGTAGCTGCAGCGGGAAGTGTCGTGACAAAATCCATTCCCGCCTTTGAGATTCATGCCGGGAACCCAGCCTGCTTTGTCAAACAGCGCGTCTTTCAGGCGGCATCCAATCACCTTTCGCGTTCCGTTCTCGCCTCCTAACAAGCAAAGCTGGGGCCCGTGATGCCGGACATTATGATGGTCTGCGAAACCGAATCCTTACTTACGTATGTAAGACAGAATTACGACTGTCATACGTCTAGCGCACCACTTACACTTGTAAGACACAATTTCCAGAGGGAGTCGTCTCGATCCGTTGATTTGTCTGATTTTTCACCACAGCTTGACATAGCGCAGCTTAATCGATGGCATAACCATCTTGAGCCATGCGCATCGTCCTCCTCAATCAGTTTTTTTGGCCTGACACTGTTGCCACAGCACAGTTTCTGTCGGATCTCGCTCAGGCTCTTGCTGAAGACAATGACGTCACCGTCCTTTGCAGCGGTAAGAATGAAAGATGCCTGAATAGTGATGCCGCCCTGGTACGAAATATTACCGTCATCCGGACAAAAGGAATCACGTTCGGTCGGAGTGGCGTTGGCCGCATCGCTTCATATATTTCCTATCTCGCGGGGACAATCTGGCACGGAATTCGCCTCCCTTCCGCTGACATCTATCTCACCCTAACGACCCCGCCATTTTTGTCCCCGGTAGGCTATGGCTTGGCTCTTTTCCAAGGTGCAAGCCACATCCTTTGGGAAATGGACGTTTATCCCGATATTGCGAGCGACATCGGCTATCTAAAACGCAAAGGAATTGCCGATCGCGTTGCAGGCGCAGTCCTCGATTGGTCCCGCCGACATGCCGGCGCCATTATTGTCCTTGGTGTCGATATGAGGGACCGGCTAATGGCACGGGGGATCACTCGCGAAACAATTCATGTCGCTGAAAACTGGGCGGACGGAAAGGAAATATATCCGCGTCCCTTCACTGATGGGGCGCTTGTCATCAGCTATTCAGGTAATTTTGGGCTCGCCCACGAAATCGACACAATTTCAGGGGTCATTGAGCGTCTCGCCAACCATCCGAATTATCGGTTCGTGTTTGCAGGCGACGGTCCCAAACGGAGACATCTTCAAATCGCATGCCAAAAAAAGGGTATCGGCAACGTTATCTTTAAGCCCTACTGTAAGCGAACAGACCTGGGTAAAAGCCTTGCGGAGGGTCACCTTGGTCTTGTGACGCAACTGCCGGAGACAGTCGGGTCAATCGTTCCTAGCAAGATTTACGGGATCATGGCAGCAGGTCGCCCAATCCTCTATATTGGACCGAAAGGTTCCACGCCCTCTGATTATATTAGCCGCTATCAGTGCGGGTGGCAGATTGCGCCAGGCGATGTTACCCAGCTCGAAAATCTCTTGCTCCACTTGAATGTCAACCGTCACTTGATAGCGGAAGCCGGCGCACGCGCGCGTATCGTATTCGAAGAGAACTTCGACAAGCCGATCGGAGTCGGCCGTGTGTTAGACGTGATCAATCAACTCCGTGTTGCTGGCGAATCGACAACGAGGCTAACACAGGCTGTTATAGGTGACTGACCGTGCGTGCATTGTTCTTTCTCGCTGTTGTGTCCTTTCTGTTGGCAATGGTCATAACGCCGTTCGTCCGGAACATTGCGCTGAAGCTGCGATTGGTCGACACACCTGACCATCATCGCAAGATTCATGAAGTGCCTATCCCGAGACTCGGTGGCGTTGCGATTCTTGTTTCAGCTCTCGCAGCATATTGGTCACTGTCTATCTTCCGTTTCAGCGCTACATCAATGGTGCGGGCCGGAACGCCGTTTGCGCTTCGGCTTCTGCCAGCGATGGCCGTCATTTTCGCGGTCGGACTTCTAGATGACGTGCGCCAGGTGCGCCCTGTGTTTAAGCTCCTCGCCCAAGTTGCCGCCGCATTGATGGCGTGGGGAAGCGGTATTCACCTGAGAACGATTGGGGGACATGAGCTACCCTCTGTATTAAGTATTGTGCTAACGACCGTATGGATTGTGGCGTGCTCCAATGCGATGAATCTTATTGATGGAGTAGATGGCCTTGCAGCTGGAGTAGGAGTGTTTGCAGTCGTAACAACGCTCGTTGCCGCACTTCTTCACGGTAACATCGGCCTTGCACTCGCAACCGTCCCGTTGGCCGGTGCATTGCTCGGCTTTCTGCGATATAACTTCAGCCCGGCGTCCATTTTCCTCGGGGATTGTGGGAGCTTGACGCTCGGGTTCCTGCTCGGTTGCTACGGTATTGTGTGGACCGAAAAGTCCACGACGATTCTCAGCATGATTGCACCGCTCGTGGCGCTCTTCGTTCCACTGCTCGATGTTGGCCTTGCGATCGTACGGCGGCTTGTGTCCGGTATGCCCATATTTAATGCCGACCGGAGACATATTCATCACCGCTTACTCTCCCGAGGACTACCGCCGCGGCGCGTAGTAATTATCCTCTATGGATCTTGCGGATTGGCGAGTATTGCTGGCCTTCTGCTTACACTTCCGGATGGATCGTACCGCGGCGCAATCGTCTTGGCCGTATCTGTCGCTGCCGTTCTCGGCATTCGGGAACTCGGCTATATGGAGTTCGGTATTGTCGGCAAGGCTTTATTTGGCGGTGAGTATAGACGCTGGTTCCTGGCTCAAGTCAACCTGGTTGAATTTGAGAGGAAGCTGGTGGCAAGCAATTCTCTCGATCAGACGTGGGAATTGCTCCGCTGCGAGAGCGCGGCTTTTGGCTTCTCTGGAATTGAGATGCGGGTCGACGGTGAGACTTGGCATATAAGGGCGGAGTCATGCTGGCATATCCGGGTAGATTTTCCGGGTCGCGGATACATCATATTTACCCGCGACAAGCAAGCCAACGGAAATGGTTCAATCGTTTTGCCATTTGCCGAATGCATTGAGCGCGTATTGCTCAAGAAACTCGCAGAACTGGGTCCGCAAGGTTCAGAATTACCCCTATACGCCGAGGCTCGTTAAGATCCTATGGCGCTCCAGCCTCGCCGCGACGCCGCCTACTCAGTTCCACCGCTCCCCGACCTGTTCTCGAGCTTTAGATGCGTCCGTGGTTTGTATGGCAAGAGAAGGAAAGCACAAATCATTGTTCTGATGGCGTCTGTGACGGCCGTTTACCGATCTATTGAAACGCCTGGCTCAGGCTCAGCGGATCAAGGCCAGAAATGAACCTTTGCGCCTCGGCCGACAGCAAGTCGATCTGGACGGACTTCGACGCGTTCCAATAAGGTTTATCGATCCGAATCATAACGGAGACAGGGTGGTTTCCCGACAGGCCAAGCTCATCGAGCTCGGGCTTGTATAAGACAATACCGTCGTGTGAACTAAGAGCTACTTCTTGCGATTGCAAGCAGGATCGAGGAGTGCATGTTGCACTCGCTACCATGCTGTCAGTGAGGCCGTCGTGGTAGAAGCCGGTGCTGAATTCGACCGAGTTACCTTTGGCTGCGACGAATGAGCGGTTGGTTAGAACATCTGGTTGGACACCGCGAGTCAGCCAGCAAAGGTTTGCATTATGGAAGCGATCAACCGGCGCAACCCAGACGGCAAACGTAATCTCGTCAGATTGCGGCGCGGAATAGGATCCGGCTTCAACGAGGATCTTACCGCTTTGTTGCTCAAACCACGTGCGAGTCAGCTTAAACGCGCCGATTTGTTTCGGCATGCGGCCGGCAAGCGAGGCAGGTGTTGGCACACGATTGCCGCTCAATCTGAGCGCTGAGGATGGCAGCGCAAGAACAGCCAGCAACAGGATTGCGAAGGCTGCCCCCTTGACGGAAATGTCTCGTATCGGAGTTCTGGATACAACGTCGCGTAAGGCGGCTTTCCCTGGAAACGGATTCTGCTTTTTTTGACGCGCCATCCACAGAAACAGAAGAGCCGCAATCAGGAACAGGCAAAAACCAATGACGTAATCCGCCTGACTGGCCACGTTCTGCAGCGCGGGATGGCCGATGGCGATGCGGTAATAAAGGACCAGGACGCAAAGCCTTATGAAGTTGAAGAAGTATCCCAAAAGGACCGCGCCGGTCACGTAGGCTGCCCATCGGCGGAGGGAAACGCGCTTCAGGTAGCCGAGAACGAGTGCCACATATCCCATTGCGACCGCGCCACGAATACCATCGCAGCCGGGTGCGATAAACATGCCGAAGTCAGGTGCAAACATTAGCCGCAGTTGCGAACTTGTCGGGGTCAAGCCGATCAAGGCCGCGAAGGAGCGTGCCACCTGGGCCGAGATACTTTGCAACGGGACATCGATTAGGGTTGTGGTCCAGTGGGGAACAGGCTGGCAAAGCAGCAGCAGTCCCAGCGAAAACCATGCCTTGCGCCATACGCGCGGGCCGAAAAACAGCAGCACGACGCCACAGCCATAGGCATAAACGGGGAAGGCTGTCGGGATGAGAGGTATCTGAAGTTTTCCCAAGATTGCGAAGGGCGGGGTCTGCCGAAGCAGGCTTAACGAATAGGAAGACCCAATTGCCAGAATGCCCCACCAATTGCCTCGCATCTCCCAACCGGTTTGCTGCCATACGCGAAGTGTGAGCACGATGGCGACCGGCGGAATGAACATTCCGATCGAACGGAGGGGATCGGTCATCCAGTTGAGCCAAAGGAGCGACAGTTCGCGAGAAATTCCCAGGCAGCCAACCGCCGTAAGCAGAGCGATGCCGGCCCACAACGCGATAGGCGCCGCAATCGGGCGGCCAAATCGCTGCCCCTGTTCCAGCTCCACTTCTTTGAAGCTCGGCGGCGCAAGCTCTAATTCTTCCGCCATGGCGGATGCTCATCCTCTATTGGCTATTATTGCATTCGGCCGAGAAACGGCTCGGCTGCGGTCAAACTGTCTACGGCGGTTTGCTTATTGGTTCTGTCGCACGTAGACGGAAACCCACCGGGCTACGATTCCTTGTTTGCCCTTTTCATGTTGAATACCACACCTTCGCAAGCCTACGGAACCTGAGGTGGACCCGCTAGCGGCGTTTTCACCGGTGCAGCGGCCCCCAGAAGCTGCGTGATTGTGTTGGAACCAAAGTTGGAGACCCAAATATTTCCGCTCGAGTCGATCGCGACGCCATAGGGATCGTGGAGGTTAGCGTCCGTCCCCAAACCCGGCGTTGGGGACAGCGGTGTGCCGGGGTTTGTACCGTTCGCCCCCTCGAGTTCAGTCAGGCTATCGCCTATGTAATTGCCTACCCATACGTTCCCTGATCCATCGGCAGCTATGCCATTAGGGTGGTTGAGGCCGCCTTCCGTGTACGAGGCCGCGGTTCCCATTATCGTTCCGTTATTGTTCAACACCAATTCGCTTATGCTGCTCGAGCTATAGTTGGCGACCCACACGTGGCCATTCGTCCCAATGCTATCAGTAGCAATACCGGTGGGCGCATCGCCTCCACTCGAAATTACATTTACTGTGCTTCCGTCCGACGATATCGATGTCACCGAACCGGAACTTGCATCTTCGTTTGAAAACCACGCAAAGTGATTCTCGTCAATGGCTACACCTGCAGGGCCCGCGAGCTGTCCGTTCCCCCATCCGGAGCTTCCGGAAAGCGGAGATCCGTCATACTCCAGTTTGGTCGCCGAGCTATCGCCCTGGTCCGCAATCCAGAGGGTTCCATCGGTATCTGCGGCAACTGCAACCGGGAAGTAGACGCCTCCTCCAGAAAATGAGGAGCCCACTTGGCCGTCGTTGATTTCGGACACGCTTCCATCGCCTCCGCCTGATGTTTGCTGATTCGTGACCCAGACGTAACCATTGTACGGATCGACGGCCAAACCGTAGGTCTCCCACAGCGTGTCAGGAGAATCGATGAAACCGCTCGACGGCGACAACGGCTCGCCGGCGGGGGAAAGTTCGGTCACCGAGCTGCACGGGCTATTCGAACTGCAATAGTTCCCTGCCCACAGGTTCCCCGAAGCATCGAGGGCAATCGAGGTTGGATAGTTGAGTCCGCCGCCCTTAAAAGTTATGCTAAGCGTCCAGTCGTTGGGAGCAGAGCTAAGGCCCGGCCCGAACGGTGATAAAGGCCCAGCAAGATCAAACAGCGTGCTAACGTTGTGGGAAGGATTTTGGGCGATATCCAGGGCCGCATGAAGCGTATCCGTCGGCGCCGATCCCGATGGCGGCTCCGCTGCATTGAAAAGTGCATCACAGGCAGTCGATCCGGTGGAGTTGACGCAGGATGCCAGGATGTTTGCCAGCGTATAAAGCTTCGAGGCGGGAATTATTGCGCTGGTGGGCGGCGAGGCCCCAGGCGAAGTTCCTGTAGCAATATTGACCAGGTTATTTACGTTCGCAAAAGCGTTTACCAGCCCTTGGGCATTGGTAGAACTTGTGCCAACCTGTTCACTGGAACCCAGAAACTGAGCCAGCGACCAGACCGATGCAACGGTCGTAACCTCATTCATGACGACAAATGAGATCGAGTTGAGCTCGCCGCACGGACCGAGAGCGGCCATTAGCGCGATGGAAGGATTGTTCGATCCGGTTCCTGGATCCCCGCCGGTCGCCAGAAGATAGGTCTGGGCCGACGAAGATGGGCAGGTGTAGCTGGTAATTGAAAAATCACCGAAGCTGTTTGTGGTTACTGCTGGAGAAAGCAGCGCCTCCGCTCCGGTCCCATATCCACTCGATCCCGCTGCGTAGAGCTGGACTTCTGAGCCTGTCACCGGGAACTGCCCGCCGACTACTTTGCCATTCACATTGGAAGCCACAGTTGTGGAAACTGAACCGCCCGTCATCATTCCCACGCCGCCGCAGCCGGAAATCAAGACTACCAACAGCAACAGCAGCGAAACATTTCGGTTTTCAATTCGATTCTTCTCTGTGGTTTTTCCCATGGTGCCGCGCTCCGGCCTTGATGCTCTCAAGCGGTGCTGCGTTATTCGGGGTGACTCTGGCTCAAAGAGGATTTCAAGAACATTGTGATGCTGCCGCTGTTCGCAACCCATCGCAGGCATCGACCGGATGAGCACACAGTATAAAAGGACTCTTCTCTAAGAGACATGACAAGCTCATGAATAAATCCACCGCTGGGTGTCTTGTTTATCTATTCATAGGTCTTTAACTGCATCCGGGTGTATGCTGGCGCGGTGTGGGATTGGCCAAGATGGAGGCTCCGACCCAGACAAAGCTCGAGAGGATTGATGTGAAAAAAATCGGCGCCCAAATCACCATCGCCGCCATTCTCGCTACGGCGGTGTCTTCTTGTGCGGCTCAGGTTGTTCGTACCGAACAGCAAGCGACCCCTGCCGTCCAGCAGACCCAGGGGTTTTTTGTGCATGGCTCGGCGCGGTCGATCACGTTGCCGCCATTTTCGGGGGATTCTGCCCTCAATCCACCGCTTCAGCTGAGCGCGGCTGATGACAATGGTTTGCGGGTGACTTTCGGAACTTTGACGCCATCGGTCTGCACTGTGTCGAACAATGTCGTCACATATTTGTCGGAGGGAACATGCACTGTCGCCGCCGACCGAGGCGGGGACGGAATGTTCGTTTCCGAGTCACGAGTCCAACCAGATGATCTAACTGGGTGTGTCGACTGTTCCACCTCGGTCCCGACCCTGCCACAGTGGTGCGCCGTCGTCATGGGGTTGGTTCTGACCGGCCTTTCCATCTTTCTGATGCGCCGTTCAAAGACTCCACCGACCGCCTAGCTGAGGGATGAAAGAAGATATGTCTAACGTTTCGCCTTCATCGCCCGATAAGAGGACTACTCGATTCGCCGTCACTTATCTCGTGTTGTTTCTGGCGATCTTTGGTGCGCTTGATTACGGTTATTACCTCACCCGGGGCACCGTGGTCGAGCGCGTGCTGATCGACACACTCACCGTCCGGCCGGCCGCGGCTTTCATCAACGCCCAAGTTCCCGCAATGTCGGCGAGAGCGAGCGGTAAAAGCCTGCTCACTCAATTCGGAAGGATCACTATCTTGGAGGGATGCGAAGGCAGCGACGGAATGTTTCTGCTCACAGCGGCCATATTGCCGTTTCCGGCCCGCCGACTCTCGAAACTAGTTGGAGTTATCGGCGGAGTGTTCCTGATGTATGCCATGAATCAGCTTCGCATCCTTGCCCTCTTGCTAACGCTGCACTGGCGCCCGCATTGGTTCGCTTCGCTGCATGGGCTTATCGCTCCCACTTGCATCGTTGTGGCGGGCTGCATCTTCTTCTTCGCCTGGGCGAACTCCGTTACGTCACCCGTCAATGCCTAAAGCGCTTCTACGTGCTTTGTGGGCCGTCACTGTCTATGCGGCCATTACTGCCTGTGCGCTTGCCGCAGTCAACCTGTATGCAAAGTCAGTGCTACCTTTCTACCGGTGGGAACTGGAATTGATTGCACCACAGTACGAAGTCGAAAATCTCAATCTCGATACCGCTCTCGCACAGCCTGCATTTGGCATCAAGGCAAGAGAGCTTTTGTCTACCATCGACGGGAATTTTCCTCCGCGCAGCGTGGTTTTTGAATCTCAAATCCTCGTCATGCAGGGGCTTCAGCACGTCGTGATGATTTTGTTCGTGCCGCTTGCCTGGCCCGGCTTCACTTGGAAACGCCGCGCGTTGGCCCTGGCCTGCGCCTTACCGATTCTGTGTGTCGTTGAAGCCGCCGATGTCCCGTGGGCGCTGGTTGGTGGGCTCGACCAAGTGAAAAACCACCTCGTGCAAGCCTCTGACTCTCTGCCCACAATCTGGCTGCACATCACTGCTAGTGGCGGATCGCTCGCCCTCGGGCTGGCCGGTGGAGTGCTGGCCTGCCAGATACTCTCCATCTTCGAGAATTCCCGCCGGGGGAGACCTCTCGGGGCAGAATCCCCCAAGCGCCCCGCTCCCACGAAGCTCGCAAGGATGTGATTCTTTCGCGTTCTGAAACTCGATAGCGGGCGCTCGTGCTTATTTGTCTCCGCGGGCCGTCTCCGGAGCTGGTGCCGCATTGAGCTCTTTCGCCAGCCAGCCACTCAGCCCGAATGTCTTCCACGCCTCCTTGTGCGCCGGCGTATCCTTGAATCTCACCAGATCATCACCCGGAACCGCCCCAGCAATCTTGTCCCGCGCCACCGCAGGCGTGTCGGGATCGTCCAGGATCTGCTGTACGCGAAGCTCGCGATCCTTTAGCTCGGGCAAATACGTGATGGGTTCGACCACCGATGCCTTTTGCAGAAATTCCGGAGTCAGCAGGCTGGACCTCACATCATCAGGCACTGCCGGCGATTCCTTCAGCCAGTCAGGCCAGTCTCCCCATGGGTTGAGAGCGTCGACCGCGCCTATGCGCTTGTCGGTCGCGGCCGCAAGAATGGCAATGGTGGCGCCCGAACCCTGGCCGAACATGCCCACTTTGTCCACCGTCAAATCTCCGCGCCGCTCCAGATAATCGATGATCAACTGCACGTCGTGCACGCTCGATGTCAGGCTTTCCTGCAATTCGGGAATGAACCACTCCTTCATGGGACGGCCGCGGAACCGGTCTCCGGTCAAAGCTGACACAAACCCCACCGCAGCCACTCCATTGCGCGTGGCGGCCTTGCACCAATCATCGTTCCTGAAGCGGTCAGCGTACGACGGATAGCCGTAAATATAAAGCGCAACGCGCGGCTTTTCCACGCCACGCGGCTTGACCACCCACGCATCGATCGGATCGGCGGGACGCCACTGGAAGCGGACCAGCTCGCTCGTGTAATCCGCCGATTCCCCTTTTCCCAATACCACCCCGGTCGAAAGCATGATCATCTGCTTTCTGTCCACCTGCAGGCGCGTGAAATCCTCCTTCGACCAAAGTTTCTCTGAATTAGGTAGACCCGTGTGGCCCACGGCAGCGTTGGAGGCCGGAGGCTGAGCATTCTGCGCGAAAGCGCTGCCTGCCGCCAGGCATACGAAGATCGATGAAACCACCAAACCACGGAACATGGATACCTCGGCTGAGATCTTGAAAGATATGTTCTCCGCGTGCGCTCAGGTTCGCGTGTCGCCATAGAACGCAAGCAGAAGCAAAAAGGAGAACCGGCCCCTAAACTAACACGGGCGGGCAGGTTGTTTTGCCTGCTCGCCCGTGAATTTTCTGTTACGGTTGAAAACGTTATTGGCGGTGCCCCACGTTGCCGGTAGTGTTGCTGGCTTCGACGGCGTAGTCGTTATCCGCCTGAAAGGAATACACCATGCCTCCCACATCGCCGCCGGATTCAACCGCGCCGGCATCGCCGTTCGACGGCGCATTTAGGTGCGTGCCGCCCAGATAGCTACGGTAGGTGATTCCGGGTGGAGAGAAGTGAGAGCGGACCACCGAAAGCTGATCCTTGAGCACAAAGTCAGGAAAGTCAGGGGTCACGTACTTCTGCTCGTCTGTCGTAAGCGTCGTCACCAGGCTGCTGCACGCAGTGCCGCCTGTTTGCAGGGCTCCCCCGCTTGCTATGTTGCAGGGGTTGTCGCCGCCGCTGGTATTGGTCGTCGACGTGATCATGCGCAGAATCGACCAGATGGGATAGCTTCCATCTTTCACGTGCGAGAACGAAACGTTGCTCTCCAGATTGTTGGTGGGGGTGGGAACTTCCCCATCCTGCCACACTTCTTCAATTGGATCGACGCCATCCACCGTGAGGTATTTGATGGTTGTGGGCGTCGCTGAAGAGAAGTTCGACTCGCTCCAGAATGCATACCCCAGCCCATCCTCTGTACCGAGGATCGCCTTCACCATGTTTCCGGTTCCGATTTCGCGGCTGCGGGTGCTGGTAACGTTGGTATGGGCTTCCGATACCCCCAGGGGGTTGTACGGAGCCGATTCGTCGGCAGTCAGGCTTGCTCCCAGGCCCCAGACCGGTCCGCTAACATTCGAGTTTGTGACCGTCAGCGTGGGATCTGCGCTTCCCGACGCGTTGCTGCAGTAATCGATCGGCCAGCCGGTTGCAGAATCGGCCGCCGCGAGCCCGATCTCCTGCGACGACTGGTTCTCCAAATCATTGGGAATGGCGTACTCGAAGGTGTTGTAGGTCCCCGACAGGTACTCGCGCAGGACAGTGTTGACAGGAACTTCATTGACCCCGCTATATGCCTGCGGGATGATGTCCTCGACGGCACCGAACGTTCCGTCGACAAAACCGGCCAGCGTCGCCCGGTTGATATTGCTGATTGCGATGCTACCCAGGCCGCTGCCGTCGCTCGCATTGACGATCACCAGCTCCGGCGCCGCACCCACCTGAATGACAGTCCAGTTGTTGCCGGTGCCATTAGCGATGGAGCTGCCGCTGGCTGGGTCGTTTCCGTAGATGGCGAAGTTGCCCACGTTGAAGCTGCTGCCGAGCCCTGTGAAGCCGCCAAACGCTGACGTAGTGCCCCCAATCGGGTAGCCCTGGTTGGCGTCGGTGGTCTGGTCGCCGATGCCCAGGTATTGCGAGCCGGACACAATCGCAGTCCCACAAGGCGTGAGAGCGCGCAGCGTGGCGAACATTCCATCCTCAGGCCGGATGTCGGTCGCGGCCGTATTGATCGGGATACTGGTGAGGATCGTCGTGAAGTTCGGGGTCGGAGACGGGCCCACCGGGAGAGGTGTGCAGGGTACGTTGGTAGGGGTCGTCCCGCAGTTAAACGCACTATCGGTCCCTTGCAGGGCCACCGTAACCAGGCACGATGGCGAAGCCATGAAACACCGCGTGCCGACCACTGAGTCGGTGTTCATGTAAAAGTCGATGTCGTAGGTGCCGGCTGGCGCGGCGCAGGTGCCGGTGCCGGCGCTCCATGCAACCCAGAAGGCGGCATGATCGGTGAGGGCCACGTTGTTGGGCGCGGTGCCGCGGGTGTCGCTGATCACGGTGTCCTTGTTGTTGTCGATGTAGAAGCAGCCCTTGGCGGCATAATCGGCCTGGGCGGCCTCATAGTACTGCGCCGACGAGCCAATAATGGTGAGCTGTATCGTCTGCGCGTGGGCTGGGACGTTGAAACTGGCCGCGGCGAAAGCCAGGACCGCAGCGATGGCGAGGGATATGAATCTCAATTTCATACTGCTGCTCCTTGTGTGGTCGTTAGATCTTGCGATTCTCACATGCGGTTCTCACAAGCAACTGAAGCAATCACCGCGACCGATACCAACAGTCAGATAATGGGTCAGAGCCGTGGCGACCCACCGCTCTCAGCCTTTCCTTATAATCCCGATTCAGAATTTCAAGTTTGAATTTTCAGTGGAATTTTGTGAAATTCACAGAGGAAATCGCGCCCCGTGCGAGCGGCAGCCCGAATAACCGCGTCGATACTGAGTTTTCCTCGATTTTGTCAGATATACGGCTTACATTTTCCTGTGTTGTCCCACGCTTGAATGACAAACCGGCATTCGATCTTCCTGGTTCATCCGTAGTCGCGATCGTTG
>JASHYS010000061.1 GCA_030042915.1 Acidobacteriaceae bacterium | reverse complement strand
TTTGGCCGCAAGCCGGCCATCCTGGCGCTGGTCTACTATCAGTGCCCCATGCTCTGCTCTGAAGAGCTCAACGGCCTGGTGAGCGCCCTGGAGATGGTCCGCTACACGCCCGGCAAGGACTTCAACATTATTGTGGTCAGCATCGATCCCAGCGAGGGCACGGACCTGGCCGCCGCCAAGAAGCGCACTTATGTGAAGCGCTACGGCCGTCCGGAGACAGCCAACGGCTGGCATTTTTTGACCGGCACGCAACCCAACATCGACGCGCTCACCAAGGCGGTGGGTTTCAGTTACGTGAAAATTCCCGGCCCCGACGGCAGGCTGACGCAATTCGCCCACGCCAGCTCCATTCAGATTGTCACTCCCGAAGGAAAGCTGGCGCAGTACTACATGGGAGTTGAGTACTCGCCGAAGGACATGCTGCTGGGCCTGGACGAAGCCTCGGCCAATCGCATCGGCTCGCCGGTGGACAACATTCTTACTTACTGCTATCACTACGATCCCGCCACCAATACGCACGACCTGATCATTGCGCGCGTGATTCAGCTGGGCGGCCTGGTTACCGTGATGCTTCTGGGCGGATTCATGCTGGTGATGTTTCGGCGCGACTACAAGCGCGGCCACATCGGCGGCCCGGGATCGCTGGGGACGGCAAAGAGATGAACGGATAACAGAATGGACCATATCAGTCCCGTACTTTGGCAATTTCTTGAGAAGTGGCTGCAGCACTTCCCGCTGTTTCCGCCTGAGGCATCGACCATCGCGGCCCAGTCGGACGCGCTTTATTTCTTCATGGTGCTGGTAAGCCTGGTCGGGCTGACGATTGTAATCCTTCTGGTTGTCGCTTTCTCAATCCTTTACAACAAGGCACGCCATCCGCACGCTGTCCAGATCGAAGGTTCGACCATCCTCGAAGCCACATGGACCATCATTCCGCTGGGGCTGTTTCTGGTCATGTTCGTTTGGGGATCGCTGCTTTACTTCCGCATCTACACGCCGCCGGCCAATGCCATGAACATCTACGTGGTGGGCAAGCAATGGATGTGGAAGGTGGAGCATCCAGGCGGCCAGCACGAGATCAACGCCCTGCACATCCCCACCGGCCGGCCGATCCAGCTGACGATCATTTCGCAGGACGTGTTTCACAGCTTTTCCATCCCCGCATTCCGCGTCAAGCGCGAGGCTATTCCCGGGCGCTTCACCAGCGTGTGGTTCCAGGCCACCACGCCCGGAACCTATCACCTGTTCTGCACACAATATTGCGGCACCAACCACTCGCAGATGATCGGCGACATCGTGGTAATGACGCCCGACGACTACAAGAAGTGGCTGCAGGAGTCGACCAGCGGCGAGTCGCTGGCGCAGGACGGGGAGCGTCTTTTCGCCAGCCTGAGTTGCAACGCCTGCCACAATACCCGGCCCGATGCACGCGGGCCCAGCCTGGCCAATGTGTACAACTCTCAGCTCACGCTGACGTCGGGCCAGGCCGTCACTGCCGACGATGCTTTTCTGCGCGAGGCCATCCTGAATCCCTCGCAGCACATCACCCAGGGTTATGCAGCCATTATGCCCACCTACCAGGGCCAGGTGAGTGAAGAAGGCGTAATCGCCCTGGTGGAATACATCAAGAATCTCAACTCCGATTACCGCGTCCAGCAGACCCTGAACACCACCGACATTGTGCCCGAGAACGAAGGAAAAGCGGCGCCCACAACCAAGGCGCCCGCTGCCCAGAAGGAGGTCAAGCCATGAGCGAAGCCACCGTCGTCAGTCTTCCCGATCAGTCCACGGCCAGGATCCCCAAGATGAACTTCATCACCAAGGAGAATGGCCTGCTGAGCTGGCTGCTCACCGGCGATCACAAGCGGATCGCCACGCTGTATCTCATATCGATCACTTTCTTCTTCTTTATCGGCGGGTCGATGGCCGCTCTTATCCGCCTGGAGCTGCTTACGCCGCAGACTACCCTGATGGCCGCCGACACCTACAACAAGGTGTTCACCATGCACGGCGTCATCATGGTCTTTCTGTTCCTGGTGCCGTCAGTGCCTGCTACCATCGGCAATTTTGTGATTCCCATGATGGTGGGGGCCAAGGACCTGGCGCTGCCCAAGATCAACCTGCTGAGCTGGTACCTGTACGTGATCGCGGGCATCATGGTCGTCTACACCATGGCCGCCGGCGGCGTCGACACGGGCTGGACCTTCACCACCCCGCTTTCCACGCACTACCTGAACACGCACGTCATCACCACCGGCCTGGCCATTTTCGTGGCCGGCTTCAGCTCCATCTTCACCGGGCTGAACTTTATCGTCACCATCCACAAAATGCGCTGCCCGGGCATGACCTGGTTCCGGCTGCCGCTGTTCGTGTGGTCAACCTACGCTGCCAGCTTGCTGATGGTGCTGGGCACGCCGGTTCTGGCCATCACGCTGGTGCTGGTGGTTCTGGAGCGGCTGTTCCACATCGGCGTCTTCGATCCCGCTTTCGGCGGCGATCCGCTGCTGTTCCAGCATTTGTTCTGGTTCTACTCGCACCCCGCCGTCTACATCATGATTCTGCCCGGCATGGCCGTGATCAGCGAGGTGGTGTCGACCTTCAGCCGCAAGCGCGTCTTCGGCTACACGGCCGTGGCCTTCTCGTCGGTGGCCATTGCCATCTTCGCGTTCTTCGTCTGGGCCCA
>JASHYS010000509.1 GCA_030042915.1 Acidobacteriaceae bacterium | reverse complement strand
ACTCCTGGGCGGAGAAAAAGTGGCTTCAACCTGGCACTATTACGCTCCTCAGGGGTATCCAACCCCTACGATCGATCGCGACGGGCATATAAACGCCGCACTCGACTACCTCGAGGGGCACGGAATTCTTTCGCGCGGACGGTTCGGGGCATGGAAATACGAAGTTGGCAACCAAGACCATACGTTCATGCAGGGCGTTGAGGCCGTGGACAAAATTCTCTTTGGCGCGCCGGAGCTGACATGCTGGCATCCCGAGCTCGTGAACAGCGGACAGTATCGGAACCAACGGTTGAAATTCAAAGGACAAAGTGCGAGCGTGAACGCGAATGGCGCCGCCGCGGTCCATCCGGAGACCGCGCCGCTCCGCGGTTGATGGGTTGCTTGACGATGGGATGGCCGGTTTCGAAAAGGGGCGCTTCGCAAGGGAGCATTGGCCGTATGTTGAGCGGAGAGTTCTTTTTCAAGATCTACAAAGCCATAGCCCGCCGCAGAAACGTCCCATAGCGCGCCGCGATCGCCGAAAAATCGGCAGAAATAAGCGAAGAGTGTGTTTGAAGAGTATGAAATGGTCGGGGAGGAGGAGCTGGCCCAGGCAGCCACAGCCGGGATTCAGGCGACTTCCCACGGAAAAACCATCCTTTGGAACTTCAGCAGTCTTAGCGCGAGTGCAGGGGTCACGCGCCTAGCAGGACTTGCTACGAATGCCGTCCTTGCACGGCGTGTTTCCACCTCTGGATTCGGCGTAATAGGAATTGCGCAAAGCGTCACGATCTATTTCGGGTTGCTTTCCGACCTCTGCCTGGGCACTATCGCGGTTCGTGAAGGTGCACAGAATCCCGGCAAACTACAGTGTGTTATCTCATCGATGCTTGGGCTTCGATTGATTCTGGCTTTCGCGGCCACCCTGCTTGGGTTGCTCGTTGCACCCCATCTCCCCTTTTCTGAAGCCTCGCGCTCGCTGTTCCGGTTCTATCTCTTGACGCTCCCCATTCAGGCACTGAGCATCGACTGGGTTTTTCGGGCCGTCCAGCGGATGCATTGGAACACAATCCTTGAGGGCTCAGGCGCGATTCTTACGCTCGTGTTGACGATCATGTTGGTACGAAAGCCACAGGATATTGTGCGTGTGGCCGGTATTGCCGCGATTGTCGCCGCAGCTACGGCACTTCTTGGCATCCTCGTTCTTGGCCGGCGGGGATACCATGCACGCCCCGCATTTTCGATCTCCGAAGCAAAGTACCTTCTGGGCCAATCGCTGCCGCTTTGTGCAGCTTCTCTGACTGTTCTCCTCTACACGCAGGCCAATAACCTCATTCTAGGAGGAGTGCGCGGTGAAGTGGACGTGGGCCTATACGCAGCAGCTACAAAACTGAGCCAGGTCTTTTATCAGCCGATCTGGCTCTACTTCGCCGCTTTGGCGCCAGCCTTGATGCAGAGTTGGGCGCAATCACCCGAGCGAGCGCGTACGCTGCTTTCGACTTCGATCCGATTGACCGCGGTTACCAGCATTGCGTCGGGCCTTGTCGCGGCGAGTGCGGGGCCGTGGCTTTTGGCAAAGATCTTCGGTAAGTCATTCGCAGGCTCCGGACAGGCTTTTGAAATTATGATCTGGACGGGAGTTGTCATCGCCATAGGACACAACTGGGGCGAGCTTAGCATTGCCGCCAAGAAGAACCGCCTTCTCCTTCAATCTACGTTCCTCGGCGCGATTGTGAATCTGGCAGTTTGCGGAGCAACTGTTTCGCGCATGGGCGTACGAGGAGCAGCATTGGGCAATCTGCTCGCCGAAATCGCTGTTCATGTCTGTCTCATCCTGTCGTTCGGTTGGTCCATGGGAGTCAAACTACTGCAGGATGCGGTAAAACCTGTTCTGGCAGGGGCGGCAGCGTACGCAGTTTCTCTGGGAACCCGCTGGAGCGCTCCTCCGGTTTGCGCGGCACTGTCTGTGCTGTCGTTTGTTCTTTTGTTGGTCCTGGCGGGTGCAATCACGGCCAAAGATCTAAAACGGCTGCGCGCAATTCTGCCCGTGCGGCGAGTTGCAGCGGAATCCAACTTCTAGAAGGTTGATATGGACGTACAACTGAATTCGGTTGGCGCGGTAGTGGTGACTTACAACCGCCGCCATATGCTTGAACGTGCGCTTGATTCTCTGCTGAGGCAGACCCGGCCGGTCGACTGTATTTATATTGTCGACAACGCCTCGACCGATGGAACCGAGCAGTATTTGTCGACGCTCAACAATCCGAAAATATCGATCAAGCGTATGACAACCAACACCGGCGGCGCTGGTGGCTTTTCGTATGGCATGAAATGGGCGTTCGATGAGGGACACGAGTGGATATGGATGATGGATGACGATATATTGCCAGCAACCGATTGCCTGGAGAGGCTACTCTCATTCGGCGCCCCCGTAACCAACGAGAGAACCGAAATGGGCGTTCCCCAACAAGAGCATCCTTTTCCTCCACCAGCGGCATTAGTGCCATTGAGACTGAATCAAAATGGCATGGTGGCTGAATGGTCCGCAACAAAGAAGATAAATTTGAGCAATCCCTTAGTTCGAGCCTTCAGGTCCGACCTTGTCTGCGACCTCTACTCCGACCCGTCCAGCGTGCCGCCGGTTATACCAGTCAATGACTTTACCTTCGAGGGGCCGATCTTTCATAGAAGAGTTCCGGAGCAAGTGGGCCTTCCCCGAGCTGAGTTCTTCATCTATTGCGATGAAACTGAGTACGCGCTGCGAATGCAGCGCTTTGGGTTTCCTTTGCCACTTTGCGTCTCTGGGGCACGTGCTGTCCGTATTGGGGAGCGACCCTCTTTCCAGGAGAACGGACTCGCATCGTGGAGGGAGTATTACGCTTGGCGCAATCTCCTTGTCGTACAGCGGATCTACGCTGCCAACCTGATCATGGTTTTCCGCCCATACCTGTTCTTTGTCCTTTCGACTTTCAAACGTCTCCTGGCGAGGAAACTTACCCTGAACGAAATCGTAATGCGATGGCACGCCTTTTGCGACGCAATCGCGGAAGTGTTTCCGTGTCGCTATCTGCCGCAACAGGGCAGGAAGGCCTGAGAACAAATCGGCTCCCGACCGAAAGCAACGCTTGTGTTGCGGCCGTCATGACCTCGAATGCGCGTATCGTTTACGATGGAACAAT
>JASHYS010000508.1 GCA_030042915.1 Acidobacteriaceae bacterium | reverse complement strand
AGCAGCCCGGCAACGGAATCGAATACCGCACCTGGACCGATTCTTTTGCTGGGAGCTCCTGGCGTAGGCAAAGGAACGCAGGCCAAGGAGTTGGTCAAGCTATGGAGCATCCCGCAAATCTCCACAGGCGACCTGCTGCGGGCCAACGTGGCTGAGGGAACCAAGCTGGGCAGGGTTGCCCGGGAGATCATGGGCCGCGGCGAGCTGGTGCCGGATTCGCTGGTCAACGAAATGGTGGCAGTGCGGCTGCTCGAGCCCGACACGGCCCGCGGGTACATCCTCGACGGGTTTCCGCGGACGCTCGGGCAGGCGACCTGGCTGGATGCCCGGCTGGCGGCGCAAATCGAATCCCTGCCTTTAGTTGCGGTCAGCATCCAGGTGAACTATAATCAATTATTGCGGCGCATTACGGGGCGCCGGAATTGTCCTGTCTGCCAGACCATCTACAACGTCTATATGAATCCCCCCAAGCAGGAGGGGATTTGCGATGTAGAGGGTGCAGCGCTGATCCAGCGAGCCGATGACACGGAAGAGGTTTTCAAGGAGCGCATGCGCGCTTACACGGCCTTGACCGCGCCCGTCGTCGACCACTACCGGGCTCTGGGACGATTTGCGGAAGTGGATGGAGACCGGCCGATCGCTGTGATCGCTGCCGGAATTGTTGCCGCCGTCGAACGGTTGCGCCACCCGGCGTAATCGCCGCGGCGGGTTTGTGTGCTTGGCAAGGCAGTTCATCGTTTGCAGTTTTTAGTTCAACAGTGGTTCGCTGCTGGATGAGAAATGCAACTTTGGGCTGAGAACTGTGAACTGGTTTTTGTGGCCGTTGTATTGAAGTCGTCGCAGGAAATCGAGAAGATGCGCCACGCGGGGCAAGTGGTTCGCGAGGTGCTGGACTTGGTGCGCAGCAAGGTGAAGCCAGGCGCCACCACCTACGACCTGGAAAAAGCCGCCGAAACGCGCTTGAAAGAACTGGGCGCTAAAGCGGCATTCAAGGGTTACCGCGGTTTTCCATGTGTGCTTTGCACGTCGGTCAACAGCGAGGTGGTGCACGGCATCCCATCGCCCAAGCGGGTTCTCAAGGAAGGCGATATCGTATCGGTCGACTTTGGCGTAGTGGTCGACGGCTTTTACGGCGACGCGGCGATCACGGTGCCGGTAGGCAAGATTGACGAAAGGGCTGCGCGCCTGTTGAAGGCCACCGAGGATTCGCTCAGGGCAGGCATTGCGGCGGTCCGGCCGGGAGCGACGCTGGGCGATGTGGGCGCCGCGGTGCAGGGCGTGGTTGAGGGCGAGGGATTCTCGGTGGTGCGCGACTTTGTGGGTCACGGCATCGGCGTCCAGATGCACGAGGATCCGCAGGTGCCGAACTTTGGCGAAGCGGGCCAGGGCATGAGGCTGAAGGCAGGCATGGTGATTGCCATAGAGCCTATGGTGAACGCCGGCAGGCCCGATGTGAGGGTGTTGGATGACGGCTGGACGGCAGTGGCCGCCGATGGCAGTATGAGCGCTCATTTTGAGCATACGGTCGCGGTTACCGCAACCGGAGCAAGGATTTTGACCGAGTAGGAATACTCAGGTCGGACAAAGCAGAGGCGCTTGAAGCGCCAGAATTGGACACTGATTGTCGAAGGAAGATGCGATTGAGGTCATGGCGACGGTCCTTGAGACGTTGCCCAACGCCATGTTCAAGGTCAAACTCGAGAACAATCACGAGGTCTTGGCCCATGTCTCGGGAAGGATGCGCAAGAACTTCATCCGGATTTTGCCTGGTGACCGCGTGGCCGTGGAGCTGAGCCCCTATGACCTGAATCGCGGTCGCATTGTGTACCGGTATAAGTGAGCTTGTTAGTCGTGCTGTGAAGGAATGCGGTTTTGAACTTGCAGAATGAGCGAATGGCTGACAGCTAAGAGCGAAAGACGCGAAGAAAAGGGCGCAAAGAGGTCAAAAGAATCATGAAGGTCAGGGCATCGGTAAAAAAGATCTGCGTGAAGTGCAAGGTGATTACGCGCGGAGGCGTGGTGCGCGTGATTTGCGAGAACCCGAAGCACAAGCAGCGCCAGGGATGAGTAAGGCAGGGAATAGGGAGTAGCCAGTAGGGAATAGAAAGCTGATCGGTCCCTACAGCCTGTTGGTACCGGTTACCCCCTGTTGCGACAACCCGTGCGAACCGGCGAAAGCCGGAGGCACACAACCAGAGAAGGAATTCGAGAATGGCACGTATTGCTGGCGTCGATCTGCCCCGCACCAAGCAGGCTCGGATCGCGCTCACCTATATCTTTGGGATCGGCCAGCCCCGCGCGCTCAAGATTCTGGACAAGGCCAACGTTGACGCGTTCAAGAAAGTCCAGGATTTGGGCGAGGAAGAGGTCAACCGCATCCGCCAGGTCATTGAGGACGAGGGAGATGTGGAGGGCGATCTGCGCAAAGATGTCGCCATGCACATCAAGCGCCTCATCGACATCCAGAGCTATCGCGGCCTGCGTCACCGCAAGTCGCTGCCGGTGCGTGGACAGCGCACCCATACCAACGCCCGCACTCGCAAGGGCCCGCGCAAGGGCACGATTGCCGGCAAGAAGAAAGCGACGGCGAAGACCTAATGGCTAAACCAGAGCAG
>JASHYS010000507.1 GCA_030042915.1 Acidobacteriaceae bacterium | reverse complement strand
ACGTGTTACTCACCCGTGCGCCGCTTTACTCATGGTATTGCTACCACTTTCTCGCTCGACTTGCATGTGTTAGGCACGCCGCCAGCGTTGATTCTGAGCCAGGATCAAACTCTCGTTTGAAGCCTGAAATCGACCCTTCCGACGGAGGTCGGAAACAGATCGATCGTGCCTGCGCGCGCTTTCTCTCGAAAGGGGCGCCAGGCACCTTACCTTGTGAGATTGATCAAGCCAAACCCGATCGCATCTCACGACTGGCACGTTCAACCAATTTGTCAAAGATCCTTGAGGGTGGCTCGCCTGGGCGAAACCCTTTGGATCGAGGCCCAGGCAAAAGCCTGGATTGTCCTCGAACTCGATGCGCAACGCTGATTTTCCGAGCTTGTAAAGCGGGATTCGGCGTTTTGGCGCGAACCTTTTAAGACTATCCCAACTCGTGTTTCCGGTCAACGGGAAACCAGGGAGGAACCTTGTTGAAAACTAGGTCCGAGCTGCGCAAAAGGTCAAAGAACGACCAGCAAAAAGCCCGAGCCGATAGGGCTCGCGGGAGGGTAAGCTCCCGGGTCATGCAATGGCTTGTTCTCTGTGGGATTGAGCGGTGCAGCTACAACGCAACTCGAGCAAACCCTAACGAACCAGCTTCCCACTTCCCTCGAGATCACAGCCTGCTAGGCTGAGCCGGGGCAGGCCCACACTTCACTTGGGCCACCGGGAGGCTCCACTGCTTACATTCAACTTTATTAGATTACCACGGGCCAGCGGAGGATGCAAATTCCACGAATTGAGCGGTTTCGCCCCAATGTGGCGGGAAATGCCTGACCGGGCAGCAGTTACGGTCCGATCGCGGGATCCTACGCTAACTCCCTGATTCTATTGACGAAGATCCAGGACGAAAAGGCAACGACTTGGAATCGGCGGCTTCGGAGGACGAGGCGGCCTGAGGAATCGCTATAGAATGAACGTCTTGATGCGCGAAGACCAACGCGGCCAGATTGAGGTGGTGCTGGTTTCGCCGCGTAATCCTCTCAATATAGGAGCGGCGGCGCGGGCCATGGCCAACTTCGGGTTTCGGCGGCTGAGCGTTGTCGCGCCGTTTGAGGAGCATTGGCGCGAGGCGAAGTCGGCTGTTGGCGCCAAAGCTCTCCTCCAAAACGCAAAACGTGTAGAACGCCTGGCGGAAGCGGTGACAGATTGCAGTCTGGTGCTGGGAACGGCTGCAGTGATGCATCGCAAGCCGGAGCAGCCGGTGGTTGCGCTGCCCGCGCTTGCGCCGCTGGTCGGGAGAGAGATCAAGCGAGGCGGACGCGTAGCCCTGGTGTTCGGACCAGAGAAGCGCGGATTGACGCGAGAAGACTTGTCGTATTGCCATCGGCTGGTTGAGATTCCGACGGATCGCCGGCAGCCATCGATGAACCTGGGGCAGGCGGTTGCGGTATGCCTTTATGAGCTGGCGGGACGGTTGAGCGGAACTGGCGCCGATCGGAGCATTGGCTCCCACCTTGGCGACAAAGGCAAAAACGTCGCCAGGATGGGGCACCCGTTTGATGGACACTCCGAATCTGAGGGAGACGATAGCGCTCCGGCCACGGCGCGCGACTTGGAACTGCTGGCCGAGGTGGTGGAGGACACGATGCTGGCGGCGAACTATTCTCCGCCGGCGATGCGCAACGCCAACCGTCACGACGTGCATCTTATGTTGCGCAGGCTGGCTTTGACGCGGCGCGATGCAAGGCGTATCTTAGGTTACTTACGGCGAATTCTGTGGCAATTCAAAAAGTTCTCAGAGAGATCGCGGACCGATAGATGCCTATAGCACTGAAGTAACGGTGGCTGCGACTCTTGTTCGCTCGAAGGAAAGCAAAACCCTGCTAAAGTTGCGGTTACAGGCCCACCTGGAATGCACGTTATGACGTTTCGATCTCGTTTCCTTTTGTCCGGCGCATCTCGGGCGCGGATTGGCGTCTTGGTTCTCAGCGTTGCACTGTTCTGCTGGTGGAATCTGGCGGTATGTGCGCAGCAAAGTGACGCGGCGCAGCAAGCGCCGCCCGCTGCACCGCCAGCAAGCCAGCCCTCGGCGCAGGAAACACCTGCCGCGCCCGGTCCGCAAGCGGCGCCGGCTGCAGAAACGAACCCGGCGTCGTCTCCCGCCAACGCACAATCGAATGGGACGCCCGCGTCGCCGGCGGCAACGGACAATCAGGCTGCGCCGGCGCCGGTGCAACCGCAAGCCGCTGCGGCCAAGGGCGCCTCGCCGGCCACCGAGGCCGGCGGCATGACCGAAGACGAACTGAAAAATCTGCTGGTAGGCAAGGCCCTGTACCTGCGCGGCGGCTATCTCGACAACAGCCTTAGCTTCAACGAGCACGGCGTGCTGATCGGGCACTCGCCGGAAGGCTCGTATACGCTTTGCGGAATCCGGATCGACAAAGTACACCTGACCAAGCACAAAGTTGAGCTCGAGGGAGATCGCTTCGGACTGCATTTTCTGGGAGCGCTGCCCTATGAAGATCCCACCAAGGCCATGGATCGGGTGAACATTACGCCGAAGAAAAAGCCGGTGAAGATCACCATCGACCGCGAGCTGGTGGTGAAGCCGAAACAGAAGAAGGAGAAAGGCAAGCCGGCAACCGTCGCGGCAAAAGCCGCTCCTGCACCCACCCCTGCCGCCCCCGCCGCTGCCGCTCCTGCTGCGCCTGCTGCCACAGCGGCGGGCGAGCCAGCCGAAGAGAGCGACGCCAGTGAGGCGCAAGCTGAGATTGCCGCAGCTCCGCCCGAGGAGCGGCCCGCGGATCCCAAAAGCGTGACCACGACCACCTCGCCGGCACACGCGACCCAGGTGTTGAAAGACGCCCTGGACCATATGTTTGCGCAGGGCCTGGATGAGCGCATGATGGCGGCGATGCCGGAGTTCTGGAAGCT
The DNA here is from genome assembly GCA_030042915.1 of Acidobacteriaceae bacterium. The sequence continues at coordinate 7,044 of JASHYS010000507.1, read as the reverse complement.
TTACTACCAGGCGGTGACCGACAAGACCGACTACCGCCCGAGCGACCCGTCGGTCCTTCGCCAGAGTATGGTGGACCAGAAGGCGCGGCTGCTGACGAACTTCGAGCCTGCATCGAACCAGTTTGCACAGGATTATGGCGTGGCCGGCATGTCGCTCTACCACGTGGTGGTGGGAGCAGACGGCAAGCCGGGCGACATCGCGGTGGCCCGGCCCATCGGCTTCGGGCTCGACGAGAGCGCCGTCGCATCCATCCGCAAGGCGCAGTTTGATCCGGCCGTCAAGGATGGTAAGCCGGTCCCTGTGATGCTCGACCTGGTGGTCGAGTTCCGGATCTACTCCAAACGGACCGCGGTGTCATCGAGCGATGCGCCTGCGCAACAGGCGGCTGGACCCTCCCTTCCGGGGCCCTACACCGTACAAGATAAGCACCAACAGCCGTAATCACCCTCCACTGAACGCGTTCCAGCTCGCGGGAGTCACTGCGGCTGCTCGTGAATTGGGCTGCGTTCTGTCACCTAGGCCTGGCTGGGTCGACACTGGGGTCTCGAGCAATCGACTGCTCCAGCAGAGGTTAGTAAAGCCTTCCAAAGAGACCGGCGCCGTGGCGCAGACCACAGGGGAGACGTTGGCAGAGCTCTCCATAGAGACAGACGGAGTGGCCTAGATCACAGAGCGGGGCCGGATGTCGAACTAAACTCACCTCCATGAGCGAGCTGGACAGAGAGTTGGCCGAGCCGAGGCCAATCGCTTCGAAAAACTGGCAAATCAAGCTGGGAGCCATCCTTCTGCTCGCATTTTTCCTTTATCTCCCCTCGGCGAGTTATCGCTTCGTCTCCGACGATATTCAGCAGATTGAGTACAATCCCAGGCTTACATCGTGGGCTTATCTGCCCGGCTACTTCACCCAGCCTTTGTGGGCTCAGGATCCGCAAGTTCCTGCCACGTACTACCGCCCGCTGTTTCTGGTGTGGCTGCGCATCTCGCGCGTGGTGTTTGGACCGCCGCAGCCGGACTATCACATTGCCTCAATCCTGGCGGAACTGGTTGCCATCGCCTGCGTGTTTCTGCTGCTGTGGCGATTGACTGGAAGCGTCAACGGAGCCACGCTCGGATCCGCGCTGTTTGCCGTCCATCCCATTCAAACGGAATCAGTTGCCTGGCTCTCGGCCAGCAGTGATGTTTTGCTGGCCATCTTCCTCGTCCTGACCATTTATTTTTTCGCGGCAGGCAAATCGCAGATCAGCATCGCGTCCCTCCTTTTCGCGGCCATGGCGATGTTCACAAAAGAGATCGGCGTCATGGCGCCGCTGCTTGTTTTTGTCTTTGCCTGGACGCGCAGCAGCCTGAAGCAAGCGGCTATGAGGACGCTTCCCTATCTGGGGGTGGCGGCCGTGTATCTGGCCCTGCGAGGCTATGCCCTGAACGGGATGGCGCACACGGGTGAGACCATGAGTCCCGGCTCGGTGGTGCTCACCTGGCCTATGGTGCTGCTCCAATATGCTCTCCACGTCGTCTGGCCGGCTCGTCTGAGCCTGTGCTATTACACTCCGGTCGTGACGTCGATCTGGCCGCTGCTTTTGCTGATTCTTGCCGTTGCGGCCATTGTCTGGCTGCTGAGCTTTGCAAACCGTGACGTGCGGTTTGGGGCCGTGTGGATCGCTCTCACCCTGCTGCCTGCGCTGGCGTTGCGCTATACAACGTACAACGAATTTGTACACGACCGGTACTTCTACACTCCCATGGCCGGTATAGCACTGATTGCGGCGAGCCTGCTGGCAAAGGTTAAATTCCCTTCGCGCACCATGGCTGTCGCGGCACTGGTGCTGGCTGCCCTCACTATTCAGACCTGCCGGACGCTTCCCATTTGGAAAAACAATCTCTCGCTATTCAGCCGTGCCATCGAAACATCTCCGAACAGCCCAAGAGTGCTCAACGATCTGGCTTACGCGTATCTGGGCGATGATCGTCCCCGGGATGCACTCCCGTTGCTCAAGCGTCTGCTCAATGAAGCTCCCTATTCGGCCACGGTGAACTACAACTTAGCTCGCTGCTACCAGGAACTCGGCGATGAGCAGGCGGCCGAGCACTACTTCTCGATCTCAGACTCGTTATTTGGCCGCGTGGTGCGATGAGGGCAGGATCGCCTGCACGCGGCCTTCCCGGCAAAACACCGCGCTAGAAGAGGACCTTCACCGCAAACTCGCAGTTGAACGGCTCGCCCGGGCCGATTCCCGGATTGCCGAGAAACGGACCGATGGTTGAGCCGATCTCTCCTGCTTCGCCGGCGGTTGGCCAGCCTACGGGTGCAAGGTTTGTGTGGTCGAAGATGTTGATCATGTCGGCGCGGAATTGAATGGCCAGATTCTCGTGGATTGGGGTGTTCTTGAGCACGGTCAAATCCACCGATGAGTAGCCAGGATTGAAGTTCTGGCCGCGACGCGTGGTCGAATAGACGCCCTGAGGCTCATCGACGAAGGCCGACGGCTCGGATCCCGATGACGAATTGACGGCGCAGCCATTGGCCGTGGAGGCAACCGAGGAGCTGAACCACTGGACGACACCGGGGCACACCGCGCCTACGCCGTGCGGAACAAGGTTGGGATCGTTCAACACCTGTAAGGCGCGGTCGGTGCTGTCTCCGTTGCCGCTGGGATCGGTGGCGGAAACGACGGTATACGGTGTTCCACCGTGGAAAGAATAACCGGAGGTCAACTCCCATCCCTTGGTAAGCCGGTTGGGCCTTCCCAGTGCCGGAACCGTGTAGTCGAGATAGCCGGAGAGCGTTTGCCGGACGTCGAAGTCGGAGTTCCCGTACTCGGCCGCCTCGTCGAACGAGTTCTGCGGCAGGTAGGGCAAGGCGCCGGTTTCATAATCGAGAGCGTGACCCCAGGTATAGAACGCCGATCCAGCCAGCCCGTGCCAGCTTTGCAGCCGCAGTGACGTTTGCAGCGAGTTGTAGTTCGAGCCCAGGTTCGATCGAGCCTCGTCGATGCTGCCGAAGTTAGGGAATTGGGCGAAATAGGGGCGCGAGCACTGCAGGTCGTTCCCCGGCGTGCCCACCACGGCGCCGCTGTATGCGGCCGGGCAGGTCGAGTTCGGCATGTTGTATCCCGATGGCACAATGCCTGAAACCGGCACGGGGACGTTCAGACTATCGAGGGCGCCCTCATTGATGTCGAACATGCCCATCAGATGCGTTCCTTTGGTTCCCACATAACCCAGTTGCCAGACGACGGACGAGGTGAACTGGTGCTCGAAATTGACGTCGTACGACTGCAGATAGCCGGGCCGAAAATGTGGATCGAAGGATGAGATGCTGGTGATGCCCTGGCCCGAGAGCGCCTGCTGGTAGGTTTCGTAGATGGGTTGGCCGCTCTGGATCACCGCGCTTAACGCAGAGGCGTTCACCACCTGCTCTGTGCCGGCGGGGTTCAGCTCGGGACCGAAGTCGGAGACGTTCTGCAGGCCCTCGTTCTCCAGGACCGACTTCATGTAAATGGAGTCGTTATAGATGCCGTAACCCCCGCGAAGTACGTCTTTATCGTAGCTGCCGACCCGGTAAGAAAAGCCGACGCGAGGAGCGTAACCACCCCAGAACTTGTTGTAGATGTCGGCCACGTTCACGCCCGTGACCGCCAGTCCGCTGGCCAGCTTGGGATCGAAGACCGAAAGGTTCTGCTCGCCGGTGTGCACCGGACCTTCATAGTCGAAGCGCAAACCGTAATTCAGGCTGAGCTTCTTCGTCACCTGCCACACGTCCTGTCCGTAGTAGGCGAAGGAATTCACATAGACCAGGCGCCGGGGATTGCCCTGGGTAATGGTGGTGACCGCAGGGCTGTAGCAGCCGGCGAGAAAGTCAGCGAGGAAAAGGAGCTTGCCGTCGTTCACGACGCTCTGCGGCGCAGCAGGCCCGCCCGGCGATCCATAAGGAAGGGTTCCATTGCCGAGCGCTGCGCAGGGAGTACTGGTTGTGACCCACGGACCCTGCGTGCCGTCGAAGAAAATGGTTCCCCGCTCGCCGAGCAGGTAAAACTCGTTCACCTGCGCCTTGCGGAATTCGCCGCCGAAGTGAAACTGATGAGCACCTTTGGTCCAGTTCAAGTCCTCGTCCAGATGGCCGGTAATATCGGTGCGCCCGATGGGCGGAGTCACACCGATAGGATCGAATCCTGTGCCGCTGGACGTGAGCCCGCCGCTGTTGACCGAAGGACCGATCACCAGATGAGGCGCGCCTGCAAGCTGCGTATCCGTGACTCCGGTGTCGAGTCCCAGGCCAATGGGATTGAAACCGGTATCGGCGTCGACGAACACTTGTTGAAAATAGCTGGTGCCCGCGGAAAGCTGGTTGGTGATGCTGGGCGTAAAAACGCGGTTATACACCAGCGAATAGTTTTGAATGTGCGTTTGGGCGTCCTGAAAATAAGGCGGCAGCTCAGACGAAACTGGAGCGGTTTGAATGCCCTGGCCAATAAAATACGTGAACGCCAGGTGATCCTTGCTGGTGAATTGCTCGTCGATTTTGCCGACGCCGTTGTAACTGTACCCGGTGGTAAGGCCGCTGGAAGAGTAGTTCTCGGGGCTGGCGGGCCCGGTGAGCGCTGAAGCCGGCCACAGGCCGTGGATGGTGCCATTGCCATAAAGCAGGTTGTGCGCCACGGGATTTTCGGCCACGCCATATTGCTGCAGGATGGTTAGCGCCGCCGTCTGGTAAGCGGCCGATGGCTCGGTGGCACGGGTTCCGGCGCCGATGTCGAACCATTGATGCTCTCCGCCGAGGAAAAAGAAGGTTTTGTCCCTGCGGATGGGCGCGCCGACTGAGAATCCGTAGTGCTGATTGCGGGTCTCCTCTTTGCTCGATTCGAAGGGATTGTCGGCCTGGAAGAATTCGTTGTGATTGTAGTAGTAGGCCGAGCCATGCCAGGAGTTGGTTCCCGACTTGATGGTGACGTTGGCCGTGCCACCGGAGTTGCGCCCGATTTCGGTGGTGCCCGACGTGGTGAACGAGAAACTTTCGATGGCGTCCAGGGGCATCACGACCGCCGCAATCCCATTCACGCCACTTTGATTGACGGCGGGAATGTTCCACCATAAATCGTTATTATCGGTACCCTCAATTTGCCAGTTCACCGAGTTGGTGCGTGTGCCATCGACGCTCGACGCCAGGGCGCCACCGCCGGTGGAGTAACCGGCAAAGCCGGAGTTGAGCGCCAGCATCTGCGTAAAATCGCGGCCGCTGTTGGGCAGGGTTTGCACCGCAGCTTCAGGAATGTCCGACGTCTGCACGTCAGTCACGGTGTCCAGCGCCAACTGGTCGGCCGTCACCTCAACCGTCTGCTGGGCGCTGGCCACGCCCAGCTTGACGGGCAAGGCATAGTTTGCACCGGCCAGGACGGTCACCTTGTTCACCTTGACGGTGGCGAATCCGGCCGCAGCAACAGTGACCGTGTAATCGCCGACAGGCAGATCGGAGAATGCGAATTCGCCGGCACTTGAACTGACTGCCTTGTACGAGATACCAGTCGCGGTTTCAACCGCCGTCACGTTCGCGCCAGCCACCACCGCTCCCGAGGGATCGGTCACCGCCCCGGTGATGCCCCCGCGGAAGGTCTGCGCAAATGCATGCGTAGAAAGGGCGAAGAATACGGCGATGATGACGGAACAAAAGAATACAAAAGGCCGAGTGATGGGATGCGTCATTGCGTTCCTCCTCCAAGAAAGTTGGGTTGCTTGTGTGTGATGTTGCTTTTTGAAATAGCGCAGCTGAGCCGCCCATCGAAGAGCTGCTGGAGCTCCGAAGTCGGCAGCTCATTACGAAATAGGCGAACGATTTGAACGGTTTTATACAGCAAAACGCGTAAAGAATCCACAAAAAATTGGACGAAAGTAGAATGGACCGCCGTTTTACCCCGCGTGAGGTGGAAAAACGCCCAAGCGGCTATAGCTCATCGCGAAGCAAATCTTCGAGTTTGGGCTTGTGCTTGGCCTGGCGGCCGGTGCGGGGCCGGTCTGGCAGAACGCGCGAGGGCTTGGGCTGGCCGACGCGCGTTCTCGCATTGGCTTTGACGGCCTTGGCCGCCGAAAAGCGGGCTGGCTTGCGTTTCGCCATGGCAAGTAAGAGTATGGAGTAGATTCCTTTGCCGCGAAAGTATCGGCCCGGAGTCCGAGGCTCTACTGGAGTGGAAGAGCGGGATTTTTTCAACGAAACCACGGAGCAGCGCACCCACAACCTGACCTGCCCCAGGTGCGGCCAGGCGGCGGAATATAAGGTGACGTGGGTGGTGCGGCGCAAGCGTGCGGATGTTCCGCGCGGGGCCGACGAACGCGACCGAGCCCGCTTTGCCAAAGCGCAGTCGTACATGGTGCGGCGCGACGACAAGCTGCAGTGCCTCAACGTCCGTTGCCGCAAGCCTTTCGAAATCACAACCCTGCAATCACTCGCGTTTCTGGCGGATTGACGCCGGGCCCATTTCGGCTTAGATTGTTTTTTCCCTCAGTTCGCACACCTCCGGAGGCGGGCGTGCCCAGCCCATACGAGGTGAAGCCATGGTTCGTTCTACTCGGTTCACCGGCCGTCCGGCGGTCTTCCTGCTCGCATTTGTTGCTCTGGCTTGCGGAATTTGGCTTTTGTCGAGCCACTCTCGCGGCGCCGCGTCTTCGCAGGGGGCCGAACTCAGGCCCATCACTCTGCCCAAGCCTGAAACTGCAGGCGGCATGCCGCTGATGCAGGCGCTCAGCGCGCGCAAGACCACGCGCGCCTTTGCGGACAAGCAACTTCCGGCGCAAGTGCTTTCAAATTTGTTGTGGGCGGCCTTCGGCGTGAATCGCCCGCGTGACGTGAAGCCCGGGCTGGGCCGGACTGCGCCTTCAGCCCGCAATACGCAGGACATTCAACTGGACGTGGCGCTGGCCGACGGCGTGTACGTATACGACGCCGAGCAGAACCAGCTGCGTCCGGTGCTGGCCGGCGATGTGCGCGCAGCCATCAGCCCGGCCCCGGCAGCGCACGCAGCGCTGACCATCATTTACGTGGCCCCGGTCAAGGA
>JASHYS010000003.1 GCA_030042915.1 Acidobacteriaceae bacterium | reverse complement strand
GACTCGGAGGCGTTTTCGTCGATTTTCTTCCAGAACGCGAACAATTCGGTACGGGTCAGTGACGAGTTTATGCGCGCCTACGAGGCCGACAGGGACTTTACCACGTACACGGTGAAAGGCCACCAGGCGGTGAATACATACAAGGCGCGCGAGATCATGCACAAGATTGCAGAGTCGACGTGGGTATGCGGCGATCCGGGCATGCAGTTCGACGACACCATCAACAAGTGGCATACGAGCAAGAACACGACGCGGATCAACGCTTCGAATCCGTGCAGCGAGTACATGTTTCTGGACAACTCGGCGTGCAACCTGGCGAGCCTGAACCTGATGCGGTTCGTGACGCCGGCGGGAACCTTCGACATTCCGGCGTACCGGCACGCGATCTCGGTGCTGATCACGGCAATGGAGATCCTGGTAGATAACTCGGGGTATCCGACCGAGGCCATCGCGCGCAATTCACACGACTACCGGCCGCTGGGGCTGGGCTATGCGAACCTGGGTGCGCTGTTGATGGCGTTCGGTTTGCCGTACGATTCCGAAGCCGGGCGCGACCTGGCCGCAGCCATGACGGCGATCATGTGCGGACAGGCTTACCTGCAGTCTGCGATCGTTGCGGCGCAGTGCCCGCCGCTCAACTCGGCCACACCGCTAACCGCTTCAGTGGAGCACCAGGGCGGAGCGTGCCCGGGGTTCTACGTCAATCGCGAGCCGTTTCTCGACGTGATCCGCATGCACCGCGCGGAAGTGAACAACATCGGCAAATCGCGAACCTCGGGCGAGCCGTTCATGGTGCCGCAACTGGAAGCGCTGATTGAAGCCAGCCGCGAGAGCTGGGACATGGCGCTGCTTTACGGTGAGCGCTATGGTTACCGCAATTCGCAGGTGACAGTCCTGGCGCCCACGGGAACCATCGGGTTCATGATGGATTGCGACACGACGGGCATTGAGCCGGACTTGGCGCTGGTGAAGTACAAGAAGCTAGTGGGCGGCGGCATGATCAAGATCGTGAACAACACGGTTCCGTCGGCGCTGTTCAAACTGGGCTACTCGAGCGACGATGTGAATGCGATTGTGAGCTACATCGACGCGACGGGAACGATTGAAGGCGCACCGGGAATCAAGCCGGAGCACCTGGCGGTGTTTGACTGCAGCTTCAAGCCGGCGAAAGGCACGCGGTCGATCCATTATATGGGGCACATCAAAATGATGGCGGCGACGCAGCCATTCCTTTCCGGTGCCATCTCGAAGACGGTGAACCTGCCCCACGAGGCTACGGTTGACGAAGTGGCGGAGGCGTACGCGGAGAGCTGGCGGCAAGGCATCAAGGCCGTAGCCATCTACCGAGACGGCTCGAAGGGCACGCAGCCGCTGAACACGAGTATCGAAACAAAGAAGGAGCCTTCGGCGCTGGATGTGGCGAGCAGCCGCGTGCTGGGCACACTTTCGGGATCGCAGCCGGCGGCTGAAGCCGACTTGAAGACGCTGGAGACGCACGCCGCCGACACGGTGGAGGTGAGCGCCAAGCAATTGTTCGCAGCGGCGCGAGCATTCCAGAAGTCGCTGGAGGAGATTGCCAAAGCTGCGGCGGTACCGGTGCTGACGGCGATGCCGGCGGTGGATACGGCGGAAGATCTGGCCAGAGCACAGGCGCAGGATTTGAATGCTCCGCCACGCGCAGTGCGTCACCGTCTACAGGAGGAGCGCGCTTCGATCACCCATAAGTTCTCCATTGCCGGACACGAGGGCTACATTACCGTCGGGCTTTATCCCAACGGCCAACCGGGCGAGATCTTCATCCGCATGGCCAAGGAGGGATCGACGGTCTCTGGATTGATGGATGCATTTGCTACCTCGGTTTCTCTCGCGTTGCAACATGGCGTACCGCTGAAGGTGCTGTGCGAGAAATTTGCGCACACGCGCTTTGAGCCGTCGGGTTGGACGGGCAACGAACAGATCGGCTATGCCAAGAGCCTGATGGACTATATCTTCCGCTGGCTGAACCTGCGCTTCCTGTCGGGCGAGCAGTTGACGCTGTTTGCCGGATTGGCCCCCAAGGTTCCGGAATTGCCGGCATCGCCCAGCCTTCTGGAAACAGATGCCGAGGAGGCGGAGGAGAATTCGGCGGTTTCGCAACGGCACCTGGTGCGGCTGGCCCAGGAAGTGGCCAAGCGGCTAAACCGGGTGAGCGGGCACAGTGGAGGCGTAACCGCGGGCGGAGGCATTGCGCCCGAGGTGCAGCCGAAGCAAGCGCCGCAGGCACCGCCGACGCACACGCCCGCGATGCAGGATCGCGGTTTGTATCACGCGGCAGACGCCATGCGCGGCATGTACGACATGGGGGACGCGCCCAGTTGCAACGTCTGCGGAGCGATCATGGTGCGCAACGGGAGTTGCTATCGCTGCATGAGCTGCGGATCGACGAGCGGGTGCTCTTAGAAGCGGGCCAGACTAAAATCACGCCGCCGTCTCTACAAGGCCCATGCGATTGACTAAGTCTGCTCAAGCTCCGAGCGGACTTTCTCTTGGGCTGAGATGGAGCAAACCGGATCGAGCACTGCGGCATCATATTCCTTGAGTCAGGGTCATGGATTATCCCTCCCCCGGAAATATTATCGATATTCTGCGCAATACGCTTCGCCGGTTGGAGCAATCGGAAGATTTCAGCCAGAACGACCGGGCCGTGATGGAACTAAAGAGGCACATTGTCCAATCCATCGCGGAACTCGAAGTCGTGAAGAGCGCGCATAGCGAGGCAGAAACAGAAAACGAGACGGCGGTTGCGGTGCCTTCGCGACCGACGCGGCCCGGCAACGTAGTTTCGTCCAAAGCCGCAAATTGCTGCTAACTCCAACATGGCCGGGCGGATGAAGCCCATCGCATCGACGCTGATGTGAAGGCTTTCGCTGCGTCTCGAAAAGAGATTTTTCGAGCGAGACAACCTTTTCCCCAGCCGCAAGCATCCCTCGCTTAGCTTCAATCCCGGGATCCGGAGCGGAAGTGTACCTCGGGGGGACACGATCCCGTCTCCCGTTGCATCCCGCTTCCCCAGCCTTCCTCAGGAGGCAAGATAAATGGAAACGGTCATTCCGCAGCCCATGCTTGGGCAAAGCGGGCAGGAGCACCCCGCCCATGGCAACGGTGCTGTTGAGCCTGCGTCTCAAGAGTTTTTGTCGGTGATTCTCGAAAGCCTGCAGACGATGAAAAATGGCGATTTCAGCGTGCGCCTGCCGGTGACGTGGACGGGATTGCCGGGCAAGATTGCCGACAGCTTCAACGAGATCGTGACCGCCAACCAGCAGATCGCGCTGGAATTGCAGCGCGTTGGCCAGGCAGTGGGCAAAGAGGGGAAGACCCGCGAACGCATTCGCACCGAGCAACGGCGCGGGGCGTGGAACGACATGGAAGTTTCAGTGAATACGCTGGTGGAGGACCTGATTCGACCTACAGCAGAAGTGACGCAGGCCATTGCCGCGGTGGCTCAGGGCAACTTGACGCGAACTGTACGCCTGGACGTGGACGGACGGCCACTGGAAGGCGAGTTCCTTCGTTCAGCCAACATCGTCAACACCATGATCCGGCAGCTGGAGGTGTTTACGGCCGAAGTGACGCGCGTGGCGCGCGAAGTGGGCACCGACGGCAAGCTGGGCGGTCAGGCGATGGTGCCCGGCGTAGCCGGGACGTGGAAGGACCTGACGGATTCAGTCAACTCCATGGCGTCGAACCTCACCGGGCAGGTGCGCAATATCGCTGAGGTTGCAACAGCTGTGGCGAGCGGCGACCTTTCGCGCAAGATTACCGTGGACGTGCGCGGCGAGATTTTGCAGCTCAAAGAAGCCATCAACACCATGGTCGATCAGTTGCGCTCCTTCGCATCGGAGGTGACGCGCGTGGCGCGCGAAGTGGGCACTGACGGCAAGCTGGGCGGCCAGGCGGTCGTGCCCGGTGTGGCGGGAACGTGGAAGGACCTTACCGACTCAGTGAACGCGATGGCCGGCAACCTGACGGCACAAGTAAGAAACATCGCCGAGGTGACCACGGCAGTGGCGCGCGGCGACTTATCGCGCAAGATCACGGTGGACGTGAAGGGCGAAATTCTGGAGCTGAAGAACACCATTAATACGATGGTGGACCAGTTGAACGCGTTTGCCGGCGAAGTGACGCGCGTGGCCCGCGAAGTGGGAACCGAAGGCAAGCTGGGTGGCCAGGCCAACGTGCCCGGTGTGGCCGGAACGTGGAAGGACCTTACCGACAACGTGAACTTCATGGCCGGCAACCTGACCGGCCAGGTGAGAAACATTGCTGAAGTGGCAACGGCTATCGCGAACGGCGACCTTTCGCGCAAGATTACCGTCGACGTGCGCGGCGAGATTCTGCAACTGAAAGAAACGCTGAACACCATGGTCGATCAGCTGAACCG
>JASHYS010000506.1 GCA_030042915.1 Acidobacteriaceae bacterium | reverse complement strand
CGCTTGGTGGCCAGCTCGTGAATCGATGCCGGAGTCAGCTTGCCGGTCGCGCTCGTGGCTACCAGCAGCTTCGATCCATTCGAAAAAAACTCCGGCGCGCCGCACTCGTCGGTCTCCACGTGCGCCTGGTCGCTGCAAATCACGCTGTGATACGACTGGCACAGCGATGCCAGCGCCAGCGAGTTGGCCGCGGTTCCATTGAAGACGAAGTACACCTCGCACGGTGTCTCGAACAGGTTGCGAAAAGCATCGGCCGCCTTGGCCGTCCACGGATCGTCGCCATACGACGTCACGTGCCCGCGATTGGCGGCTTCCATCGCCTGCCACGCTTCGGGACACACGCCCGCGTAGTTGTCGCTGGCAAACTGCTGCCGCAGATCGTTCTCATCAATTGCAGTCATCAAATTATTCCGGTTTAAGCGGACTTCTCAATCCGAGAGGATGCATTCCTCTGCAAGCTCGTCGAGGAAATCCGGCTTGAGATATTTTACAAATCCCTGAACCTGCTTTAGGCGCTCGCGGAGCGCAGAGAACGAGATATAGCTACAGGCGTCCGCTAGCGGCGGGTTGAGGCGACTGAAAGTTGGCCGGTTCACCTCGTCCATCACCTTGTCCCTTCGCTCATCTGGCGCAACCAGGTATAACGGGATGTTCAGGTTGGGCTGCATCGCAAGAAGATCGGCCATCCGCAAGAGGCCTGAGTAAATCGAGGTTGTGCTTTCGATCTCGAAAGCAGCAACAATCGCGTTCCCTTTCAACCAGAGCACATCTATCAGTTCGATTGTTCGGTTCGTTGCATCGTCAAATTGAAGCGGCAGCGAGGCCTTCATCTTGGGCAGATCTGCGAATCTCACCCCGCCAAAGATTCGGCTCCGATCGTTCTTTGCGACCCAAATGTCAAACCCCATTTCGCCGCCAAGCTGCAGCAGTAGGGATTGGACCTCGGTGTGCGCGCTCGCCTCTTTTGGCTGCTCAACTGCCTGCGAATCCTCAGGCCCAGCCGCCGAATCGGAGTCGGGAACGGTAACGAGGCCGATCTTCGCCTCCACGCCCCTTGGGCGGTACTTGAGCTTGTTCGGATCTACAGCGCGTTTGACCGGATTCCTTTGCGCGTCGAGGACAGCCGAGACGACTGCTTCCCCGTCCGACTGGCTCCACTTGGTCGGCGAACCCCTGAATCTGCCGGTCCATGCCAATGAGTAGGCATCTGATTTCGAGGTCTTAAAGGCTGAAAGCACGTCCTTCAAATTCTTGACGGGCACAGCTGTTTCGACGTCGAGTTGCACGACTGGCTTCACCTTCACTCGGCACGGAAAGTTCTCGTCTTTCCAAATTGGGGAACTGTCTTTGAAGGCCTTGCTGGAAGTGACCTCGAGAAGGCCCACCCACCGCGAAACCCCGGTCAGATAGCAGAGCAGATAGTCGCCCTTTTGGATTTTTTGCACGGCGCTCCAGCGCGACTCACGAAAGCCAGAGACGGAGGAACTGGCGTCTCGAAATTCCCGCCAAGTCTTGGGCGTAAAGAGGTCAAGCCAATAACTTCGTTCGGGCATGTTTTGGCTCCCGAGTGAGGTGTCGTTGGGGTATTTGGAGGCGCGGGGCGGGATCGAACCGCCGCATAAAGGTTTTGCAGACCTCTCCCTTACCACTTGGGTACCGCGCCTCGGGACATCCGCCTTCGGGGATAAAGGCCGTCCCACTCCGCTCTGCACCTCGTGAATTTCTTCCGTGGGTTGTGCGGAATGGAGCGGGAGACGAGACTTGAACTCGCGACCCTCGCCTTGGCAAGGCGATGCTCTACCACTGAGCTACTCCCGCTTGACGCAAGTTCGAGTATACCGGGGCGCGAAAAGGGGGTCAATTGACCCACTCCACCGAATCCCGTAAAATTGAGAATTGCGAGGGATGCGGCTCGTCTGCCCTCTACCCCGCATCATTTCCCTGAAAACAGGAAACACCCCTGCAATTCAGGCTTCGGAGATGCAAGGCAAGCTATGGCAAATCACGTTTCGGCGCTCAAGCGCGCCCGGCAAACCGAAACCCGCACTGAAGTCAACCGATCCAGCCGCAGCCGCGTGCGCTCCAGCCTCCGCGCCCTGCGCGAGGCGTTGGCCAAAGGCGATGTCAAGGCCGCCCAGGCACAGTACCGCGCCACCGTCTCCGCCCTCGACAAGGGCGTGCAAAAGGGCGTTCTTCATTCCAATACCGTCTCCCGTTACAAGAGCCGTTTGAACGTGCGCCTGAAGGCGCTGGCCACTGCGAAGCCCGCGAAGGCAGCCAAGGCGTAGACAGCTGCCGAAACGAGCGGCCACAATTGAAGCTCCAGATTTCGGATCAGCCGGGAGCCCTCCCGGCTTTTCATTTTGCCCCGTAGAAATCGACGTCGAAGTTAAGAAGCCACACGTCGCGTCGCCGCTCACGGCCCCTTCCGCAGCAGCGGCTTCAGCACCGGCAGCAGCGTATCCGCAATAATCGCCGATCCCTTGGCGGTGGGATGAATTCCATCCTCCTGGATGGTTCCAGACACATGGACCAGGTTCACGTAGAGCATGGGCACAAAGGCGACATGGTGCTTCGCCGCCAGATCGCGGAACATCTGCTGAAATGCGTGGATGTAATCCGGCCCATAAACCGGCGGTAGCGTGATGCCGGCAAGCACGACCTTCGCGTTTGCCTGCTCCAGGCCGGTCAGAACCTGGTCCAGGTTGCTCTCAGACTGCGCAATGGGCAGGCCGCGCAGGCCGTCGTTGCCTCCGAACTCGACAATGACGACGGCGGGCTGCTTGCGCAGCAGCGAAGGCAACCCGGCCAGCGCATCTTTGGTGGTGGCCCCGCTTGTGCCCTGGTTGATCACCTTGTAGTGGTAGCCCTGCTTGTCCAGCTTCTCTTGCAAAAGGTCGGGATAGGACTCGCCATACGCCAGTCCGAATCCGGCGGTAATGCTGTCGCCGTAACAAACCAGGACGGGCCGGCCAGCGGCGTGGGCCAAGCCCGCCGGCAATCCCACAAGGCAACACGCAACAAGAACTTTGCGCAACGCGTCCACGTAATTAGTGTAGATGCGGCCGCCGGCACCCACGCGAGCCGCAATTTACACTGCAAAACAGGAGAAATCGCTTGATTCAGGTCAAGGGCGCGAAGAAGTGGATTCAGAACGGCGCGCGGCGCGTCGACATACTCCAGGGAATTTCGCTGGAGATTCCTGCCGGCCAGTTTGTGGCCATCGTGGGCGCCAGCGGCAGCGGCAAAAGCACGTTGTTGGGCCTGCTGGCCGGACTCGATACGCCAAGCGAAGGCGAAATCTGGCTCGACGGCGTGCCCATCCATAACCTCGCCGAAAGCGACTTGGCCGCCGTGCGCGGGCGCAAGATCGGTTTCGTCTTCCAGTCGTACCAGCTCATCCAAACCCTCACCGCGCTTGAGAATGTGCTGCTGCCTTATGAGCTGAACGTTGAAGGCAGCGGCATCGATCAGGCGCGCCGCATGCTCGACGAGGTGGGCTTGAGTGAGCGCAAGGAACACTATCCGGTGCAGCTTTCCGGCGGCGAGCAGCAGCGCGTGGCGCTGGCGCGAGCTTTTGTGGCTTCGCCGCCCATCGTCATGGCCGATGAGCCGACCGGCAATCTCGACTCCGCGAACGGCCGGATGGTTCTCGACTTGCTTCTCGAACGCAACCGCAAAGCCGGAACTACGCTGGTGCTGGTGACCCACGACCCTGATATTGCCGGACGCGCCGACCGCCGGATCGTGCTCAAGGATGGCTGCATCGTGGAAGATTCAAAGCCTGGCCCTCCCCCGCCTGAAGCCTCTTCGCCGCAAGGAAACGAATGGCCAAGCGCGCACTGAGCTGGAAACGGGCAGCCGCAATCGGCTGGCGCGACCTGAAGTCTGCGCCCGGCAAATTCGGCTTCGTCGTGCTTTCGGTGGCCGTGGGCGTGGCCGCATTGGTGGGCGTGCGCGGCCTCAGCTCCACCTATCGCCGCACTCTCAGTATCCAGGCGCGCTCGCTCATCGCAGGCGACCTCAGCGCCTACATGTCTCATGCGGCTACGCCTGAAGAGGCAGCCAAAGTTGCCGCCATCCAATCGCAAAGCGGCGGGCAGATTCGCACCACCTGGACCACTGAAACCGTCTCCATGGCTTCGGCGCCGCCCAATCCCATCCCTTTGCTGGTTTCGCTCAAAGCCGTCGATCCCTCCCAGTATCCGTATTACGGCACCGTCGAGCTCGATCCGGCGATGCCGCTTGCGCAGGCTCTGGATGGCGACTCCGCCGTCGTCGCCGATGAGTTCCTCATCCGGCTCAATGCGCATGTGGGCGACACGCTGCGCCTGGGCGGAAGAGACTTTCGCATTTCTGCGGCGCTCAAGCAGGAGCCTGACCGCATCACTGCTGAAGGCGGCATCGGTCCGCGCGTCATGATCTCGCAGGCCGCGCTGGCGCGCACGCAGCTCATGGCTCCCGGCAGCCGTGCCGGATGGCGGTTGCTGGTCAAGCTGCCTGAGAAGCCAGGCAACGGCCTCACTCCCGACGCTGAAGCTGCCAATGTCCGCAAGCAGCTTGAAGCGGCGCTCCCCGACGCGCAGGTCATCGATTTTCGCGAAGGCAATCCCGCGCTCAGCCGCGGCCTCGACAACGCCACTTCCATCCTCAGCCTCATCTGTCTGGTCGCCATGGTTCTCGGCGCTATCGGTGTAGCCATGGCCATGCACGCGCATCTTGAGCAGCGCATGGACATGCTGGCCATCCTCAAGGCCATCGGCGCCGACTCTTCTGACCTTCTCCGCATCTTCCTTCTGCAAACGCTCGCGCTCGGCATGGCCGGCGGCCTGCTTGGCGTTTTTGCCGGCGTGGCCGTCATGGTCGCGCTGCCGGCAGCGTTTGGCAAGCTGATTACCATTCATCTGGCCTTCGCATTTCCCTGGCAATCGGCGCTGGCCGGCCTGGCCACTGGCCTGCTCACCACGCTGCTTTTTTGCCTGCCTCCGCTGCTCGACGTTCGCGCCGTCCGCCCCGTGCTGGTGCTGCGCCGCCTCGTCGAACAGGGACCCTCAGGCATCGGCGGCTGGTTTGCCCGATGGGGGGCGCGCCGTCTGCAACTCGGCATCGCCGCCGCCATCGTCGCCGCGCTCGGCGCCATTGCCTGGGCGCTTTCTGATTCGCCCCGCGTCGGCGTCATCTTCGCACTCCTGTTCACCATCACACTGCTGGTTCTGCTCGTGTTGGCGTTCGTCGCGCTGCGCAGCCTGCGCTTCCTGCTCGATCGCACGCGCCTTCATTTGCCTTCCGCGCTGCGTCACGGCCTGGCAAACCTCTATCGTCCCGGCAATCAATCTGCCGCCGTCCTCGCCGCGCTGGGCACTGGCGTCATGCTCATCCTCACTGTCTTCCTGCTGCAGAAAGGCGTTCTGCACGATCTGCGCGAGACCGCCGCACCCAGCTTGCCCAATGTCTTCCTGGTGGATATGCGCACCAGCGAAGTTCCGGGCGTCAAGGAATTCTTTGCGCATCAAGCCGGCGTCAGCCAGCCCCTCAATCTCATTCCCATCGTTCAAGGCCGCTTCATTTCCATCAACGGAGAGCCCGTGGAGGAGATGAAAGGCCAGCATTATCCACGCCGCATGCTTGAGAACGCCGAGCTCAGTTGGGCCGATGCTCCGCCCGAAGGCGACAAAATCACCGAGGGCGCCTGGTGGACCAGCGGCAGCGCCACGCAATTGGCCGTCGGCGCCGGCGTCGCCCAGCGCCTCCATCTCAGCGTCGGCTCAGCGGTCGAGCTCGAAACCGGCGGCGCTACACATGCGCTTACCGTCGCCGCCATCTACCGCTCCGACGGCCAGCACTTGGCCGCTCGCGTCTCGTTCGTTCTGCCTTCCGGCCAGATCTCTGACCAGCCCTCCACCTGGTATGGCGGCGTGCATATGGACCCCAAGCAGGTGGCTCCGATGGAACGCGCATTTTTCTCTGCGTACCCCACCATCACCATCATCAATGTCGCCGACGTGCTCCAGCGCATCGAGAACGCCATCGATCAAATCACTTTTGTGGTGCGCTTGCTGGCCGGCTTTTCCATTCTCGCGGGCCTCACCATCCTCGCGTCCAGCATTGCCAGCACGCGATACCGCCGCATGCAGGAAGCGGTTGTCCTCAAGACCCTGGGCGCAACCCGCCTGCGCATCGCGCTCACCTTCAGCATCGAATTTGCCCTTCTGGGATTGCTTGCCGGCGCGGTGGGAGCCGTCTTCGCCAACCTGCTCACGCGCATTCTTCTCAAGCGCCTCGACATTGCCTATCAAATCGAATGGCGCGCGGCCCTCGTGGCGCTGACCGGAACCGCCGTCCTGGCCGTAGTCACTGGCTGGCTCGCCAGCTACCGCATTCTCGGCCTCCGCCCGCTCCAGGTCCTGCGCGAAGAGTGATAAGGCAGGGAACAGAAGACCGGGACGGAGCGATGCGTGAGCGCGGCTATGTGTAGCGCCGGCATCCTTGCCGGCTGTGGCACGGGCGTCGCCGCCCGAGCCCGAATTCCAGTCATGCCGCCTGAACCGGTTAGCCCTCAATGAGTGAGATTGTGTCCAAATCAAGAACGGTTTTAGCGATGGTTTTGCGCCAGGGCCTGTGGCTCGCGGTGGTCGGCGCTGCCGTGGGACTGGTTGGCGCGCTGATCGTGTCGCACCTCATGGCCGGGCTGCTCTTCGGCTTGAGACCTACCGATCCTCTGACGTTTGTGGGAGTCGCCTTATTGCTCACGGCCGTGGCGCTGGCGGCCTGCTATATCCCCGCGAGGCGGGCCATGCGACTCGATCCGCTGGTCGCGCTTAGTATGAATAGTCTTCCGTGTCCTGTCCTCCGATTTCAGTTCCCTGATCCCGTATCCCGTTTGCCAGCTTTGCCGCGTTTGACCCCGCTGCGGATATCTCCGTAAGATGAAGAAGTTGGCTTTCCATGCTCGCGGAGCGGGACAGTCCACATACGGCTGCAAGACGAGCCGCCTGGCGCTTGCTGCCCCCTCGTTCAATGGCAGGACAGCTGACTCTGGATCAGCATATCGGGGTTCGAATCCCTGGGGGGCAGCCAGTTCAGAATCAAGTACGAACCTCCAAAACAATTCCGCAGGGAAGCACTCATCGC
>JASHYS010000505.1 GCA_030042915.1 Acidobacteriaceae bacterium | reverse complement strand
CAAAATAAAACCATCGCTTTCGGTTTCTTTGGCAGATTGCTGACGCTGCTCCTGTTTCTGCTTATGGCGCCGGCGGCTTTATGGGCCTGGTTCAACAGCCGCCGCGATTTCGCTTTCCTGTGGCTGTTTATCGCCTTGCTCAAAACTGTCGTCTACGCGTGGGCCGACTCCCTCGCCTCGCTCACGTTCCTCGTTTCACGCAGCGCAGATATCTTTTGGCTGGTTGTCGTCCTCAATCCTTTCTGGCTCCCCAGCTGGATCATGGTCTTCTGGTGCTGGTTCGATCTGCGCAAAGCACGCTGGATACCGATCCTCGCCTGGCTTACCGTCCCGCTCAATATCTTCGCTGAGTACTATGCGCTCAGCGCTCCGCAACTTCCCGGCTATCTTGGCTTCATGACCCGGCAATGGTTGGAGAGCGCCTCGCTCTACCTGGTTGCGTTCACCTGCCTGCTGCTGCTGGTCGTGCTTATCTACGGATTCTTCCGCGACTACATCGAGGCCATTCTGGCTGCCGTTCCCATCGTGCTTCTGGAGCTGGCGGCGCTCTTCAACTACTCCAGCGCTCCCTACCCCGCGCTTCACGCCTACGGTGTCAGCATCGACGCCGTCAGCTTAGCCACCATCCTGCTGGCGCTGGTCATCGGCGCGCTTTTCGTACGCCGCGTTCTCCGCGACCGCGTTCGCCAGGGGCTTGCGCACCAGACCCTGGCAAACGATCTGGAGCAGGCCCGCGAGCTGCAGCAGCGCGTGCTGGTCCCTGAAGAGGTGAACACAAACTGCTTCGCTGTCGAAACCGAGTATCGCGCCTCGCAAACCGTGGGCGGCGACTTCTTCCAAACTCTCGCCGGCCTCGATGGCAGCCTACTCATCGTGATTGGCGATGTGTCGGGCAAGGGCATCAGCGCCGCCATGCTGGTGGCTGTGCTGGTAGGAGCTGCGCGTACCCGCGCCAGCGAAACCTTCGATCCCGCCGCGATCATCAAGACTCTGAACGAGCGCCTCATCGGCCGTTCCGGCGGCCACTTTGCCACCTGCCTGGTGGCCGAGGTGCGCCCCGACGGCAAAATGCGCATGGCGAATGCGGGCCATCTGCCGCCCTACCTGAACGGCGCCGAAATCGGCCTCGAGGGCTCGCTGCCCCTTGGCTCCGCCGGCAAATTCGAACCCTCCACGCGCAACATCCAGTTGCGGCCGGGCGACCAGCTTACCTTTGTCACCGACGGGGTGGTGGAAGCCCGCAACGCAGATGGCGAACTGTTCGGCTTCGACCGCACCAGCGCTATCGCCCTGCAATCAGCCTCAAATATCGCCATTGCCGCGCAGGAATTCGGCCAGAACGATGACATCACCGTCCTGCGCATCCACTACATCGGCCCGCCTATCGAAAACCTTGCCGTTCCCACATCGACGATGAGTCTGTCGATTCCATAACCGCTCAAGAGCCTTGGATTCAGCAATAGCGACGAGGTATTAAAGTCACTCTGCTCCGGTAAGGGGCGGTCGATAGTATAGTCAGATGGCATTTTCGGATGAAAGAAAAGCCGAAATCTTCTGGAATGCCGCCGGGCGCTGCGAGTGCGTTCGCCTGGATTGCCCGATTCATCCCTGGGCGGTTCGCTGCGGTGCGCAGCTTGAGCCGCAGCGGTGGCATTTACGCCAGAGATCTTCAGTAGCCGCGGCGGAAAAGGAAACCGCGAGTTGCATCGAGGCGGTATGCGCTGCGTGCTACAAGGCGTCAGGAAGCACGGCGTTCCCTGCGCCGGCAAAGAAGCCTCCACGCGCCGCCGTACTGCGCCCCGCAAAATCCGCGCGCAGGATGAAACCCGGGGCAAAATGAGCCTCGGCGCCTGGTTTGAGTCGAGAAAAAATTGAAGAGCGGGGAGCGACTGCTTGTGAAGAAGCTGCGCAGCTCTGCGGTCTGCCGGCGAATCAGAAGTTCAGGCCGAGGTTGCGCGGCTTGGCGGGATCGAGCAAATTTGCGCCGGGCGCTTGCGACACGGGATGAGCCATGCAGTGGCCCGATGACCGTGGCTGCCCCGAAAGATACGAACGCGTGACGTGCAGGCGGTCCATGACGATGTAGCGGACGCGCAAGCCGTTGATGGTGGGCGGAAGCGAGGCCGGGATCTGCCGGCGGTCGACGTAGACCACGAGCGCCGCTTCCCTGGGGTTGTCGTAGCTCTGGCCCACACCCACGCCAAAGAATGCGGAATTCTGCTTCATCAGGTTCTGCGCCACCTGCTGCTTGGCCGCAATGGCCTGGTTCACAACGCCGGACGCCAAGGGAAAAAGTGAGCCGGACTGCCCTGCGAATTGCGGGGCGGTGCCCGCGGCCACGGCTTGCGCCGTGGTGGGAATCACCTGGGTGCGCACGCCGGCAATGGTCTGCGGCACCGGCACGTTCATGTTCTGGTCGACGTAGACAATGACCGCCGCTTCTCCGGCGTGGTCGTTGCTTTTGCCCGCTATCGCGCCCAGGATTCCAGTGGAAGGATTGACGAGCGTACGCGCCTGGGCCACGGCCTGCTGGGCCAGTTCGATCTCGCCGGCGCCGAGGGTGCGCGCCTGTGCCGCAGTGGCCGTGCCGTTGCCGTAGTTGATGCAACTGACGGCATGGTCGGTTGTGCCGACGAAGGTGTAGGTTGTCCCCTCCTGCGCATTTAATTCAAGCAGCACCTGGGGCGCTGGATTGGCGACGCCCTCGCTCACTCCCGAGGAATTGACGCCACCGGCGAAGAACAGTCCGACCGGCTCAGCATTGCCCGCGTCCACGACCAGCGATCCGGAGTCGCCCGCGTCGCTGAACTCATCGCCCTCGATGCCGATCTGGTCAGTGTAGGTTTTCGTCAGGTAGGCCTCGGTTTCGCCGCAGTTCTTGAAGTACTGCACGTTCACGTCAAGGCTGATGGAAGAGATGCTGGCGCAGGTGAGCCCGGTGGTGCGGCCGCTCTTGGCCACGGTCAACCCCACCGAGCCGTTCTCGCCCGTGCCGCCCGTCGACGAAACGCCGGGAGCCGCAGGAAGCAGCGCGCCGTCCTGCAGTGCGCCCAACTCAAGAATCTGGCCGCTGGCGCTCACGGCGCCGGTGTTCACCTGGGCGATGGCGGCGTCGGCGTTAATCGCGTTGGAGCTGAGCGGGAGCCAGGCGGTCAGGTAGGCGACGACGGTTTCGTTGCCGCCGTGTCCGCTGGGATAGCAGCCGGCGTCGATCAGGCCCGGCTGGATGATGGGTTCGCCCGCGCTGGCCTGGTCGCTGCGCGCCAGCACGTGATTGCAGCTGAGGATGTACTGCGTTCCGCTGCTGTTTTGGATGAGCGAGCCGAGGGTTCCGCCGCAGCAGTCGACAATCTGGTTGCTGGAGTTGAGATCGTAGTCGTTGTTGTTGCTGCCGGAAGAGCCGAGCTGGACGGGCGTCGTCTCCTGATCCTGGTGCGTGATGGGATTGCTGGTGATGCCCGCAGTATTCAGAAGCACCTCACCGGCTTCTTTCGAAGAGGAAGAGCCGACCTGGGCGACGACGTAAGTGGGAGCCGTGGCCGAGATGGGGCCGGGTGCGGTGTAGGTGACCGTGCAATAGGTGAAAGCGGTGGAGCTGCGTGTGCAGGTTGTGGTGCCGAGCGAGCCCTGTCCGCCGCTGCTGCCCGTGGGCGAATTGGCAAGAGCGTAGTTGATTCCCGTGGAACCGCCCGCTTC
>JASHYS010000504.1 GCA_030042915.1 Acidobacteriaceae bacterium | reverse complement strand
CGATGTCGTAATGGTCGACTTCCATGCGGTAGCTGCCTTTGCCCTGCGTCATGGAAGTGAGCTGGGTGCCGTAAGCGAGCATCTCGGCCATGGGCACCTCGGCGTTGATGACCGTGGTGCGGCCCTTGGTCTCCATGCCCTGGACGCGGCCGCGGCGCGAGTTGAGATCGCCCATGAGGGTTCCGGCAAAGTCGTCGGGTGACTCGATTTCGACCTTCATGATGGGCTCGAGAAGGCAGGGCTTGGCCTGTTCCATGCATTTGCGAAACGCAATGCGGCCGGCCATCTTGAAGGAGAGCTCGTTCGAGTCGACTTCGTGATAGCTGCCGTCGTAGAGGATGACTTTGAAGTCGACAACGGGATAGCCGGCGAGAAACCCGCGCGCCGCCGACTCGACGATGCCCTTTTCGACGGCGGGAATGAAGCCCTTGGGGATGGATCCGCCGAAGATGTCGTTTTCGAACTCGAAGCCGGTGCCGCGGGGCAGCGGCTCCATCTTGATTTTGCAATCGCCGAACTGGCCGTGGCCGCCGGTCTGCTTTTTGTGACGGCCCTGCGCGTCGGCTTTGCCGCGGATGGTCTCGCGGTAAGGAACCTTCGGGGCTTTCAGAGTGACTTCAGCGTGGTAGCGCTTTTTGAGGCGGCTCACGATGGCTTCGATGTGCGGCTGGCCGGCGCCGGCGATGAGAAACTCGTTGGTTTGCGGATCGCGGAAGAAGCGGATGAGCAGATCTTCTTCCATCAGTTTGTGGATGGCGGGCGCGAGCTTGTCTTCGTCAGCGCGTGACTTGGGCTCGATGGCGTAGGTCATGGCCGGCTCGGGCAGCGAAGGCAGGGCAAACTGCATTTCAGCGCCCTTTGCACCAAGGGTATCGCCGGTGAGCGTGTCGCGCAGCTTGGCCACTGCGCCCAGATCGCCGGCGTGGAGTTCAGGAATTTCGACGGCCTTTCGACCCTGCATGACGCTCAGGTGCGAGAGCTTTTCTGAGCCGCGGCGGGTGAAGTTTTCAAGCGTGGCGTCGTTCTTGAGAACGCCACTGACCACTTTAAAGAAGCTGATGCGGCCGGCGAAAGGGTCCGACATGGTTTTGAAGACGACGGCGGCGACGGGCTCGCTGTCGGCAACTTTGCGCGCCACCTGCGACGGGCAGCGGCCTTCGACCCGTCCGCGCCAGAAGAAAGCGCCGCCTCAATCGGCTCGCGTTCGACCGGTGAGGGCGCGTAGACCTTGATGAAGTCGAGGAGATGATCGAGGGCCATATTGGCGAGGCCGCTGGAAAACAGGACGGGAAAAATGCGATCTTCGCGAATGGCTTCGTGGAGCGCGGCGATGAGGTGATCTTCGGGGATGGTGCCCTTCTCAAAGAATTCTTCCATCAGCTCGTCTTTGCCTTCGGCAACCAGCTCGACCAATGCTTCGTGGCGGGCCTTGGCGTCGGCAGCGAGTTCGGCGGGAATCTCTTTGCTCATCTTTCCGTGGCCGTCGCCGCCGGGCGTGTAGGTGTACGCCTCCATGGTGACAAGATCGACGACGCCGTGAAAGCCGTTGGCATCGGAGATGGGCAACTGGACGGGAACACAGTTGCGGCCCCAGCGCTCGTGCAGGTCGTCAATGAGGGCGCTCAGGCCCGAGCCGCCGCCGGCCTTGGGGTGGTCCATTTGGTTGATGAGGACGATGCGGGGTACGTTGGCTTCTTCAGCGTAGCGCCACACGCGCTCGGTGACCGGCTCGACACCGTTCTGAGCATTGACAACGACGATAGCGGATTCGACGGGGAAGAGCGCGGCGCGGGCTTCGTGCGAGAACATGTGGAAGCCGGGGGTATCGACCAGGTTGATTTTGGTGCCCTGCCATTCGGCAAAGGCGACGGCGTTCTGCATGGTGGTGCCACGGGCGATTTCCTCGTCGTCGTAGGCGGTGACGGCCGAGCCGTCGGCGACACGGCCCTGCGCGGGAGTCATTTTGGCGGCATGCAGCAATGCGGAAATCAGCGTCGTTTTGCCGCATTGTGCATGCCCCGCTACAGCGACATTTCTGATTTCACTTCCCTGGTACGTTTTCATGTGCTTCTCCTCCACCTGCGGTGGGGCAGCCGCCTTCGGCTGGCCCGCGCCAGAAAAAAGGCGCAGAGTTCTGCGATTCGGCGGCGGAAAAAAGGGCTCCGCCGTGCGCCTTTTCTCGAAAAACGGATGCTATCACAGCGGGAGTGTGAACGTCCTGTGACATTAAATACAGGGGACGAGCCACCCAGCGAGCAAAGACCGCTCGCCGGGGGACCCGGCAGGGAACAAGGTGACAAGGGAACGAGAAAGACGGGGGACGAGGGGACGAGTGGGCGGAGGGACGGCGGACAAGGTGAAGAGGTGACAAGGGACGGAGCGTGGTAGACTCGTTTTTGCTTTCGGAGGGTTTTGGCATGAAGACTCTGTGGCGGGCAGCGGCGCTGGCGGCAATGATGGCGGTGATTCCTGCGGCGCACGCCGCCGATGCAACCGGAACGTGGAAGGGGAGCTTCGATTTTCAAGGGACCAGCGTGCCGTTGGTGTTTCATTTGATGGTGGCAAATGGTGCGGTGACGGGGACGGTGGAAGGATTGCCGACAACGCCCGCCGAAATTCACGACGGCAAAGCCGACGCCGATGGCATCGCGTTCACCCTGGATACCGACTACGAGGGCCAGACCTACAAATTGGTTTTCAAGGGCAAGGTGTCGCCCGCGGGAGACGAGATCGCGTTTACGTTTGGCACCGATGATGGAAGCTTCACCGCGCAGATGACGGCGGCAAAGGGAAGCGATACAGCGCCGGCGGCTGTGCCGGCTGCGGTCGATGTGAGCGGAACGTGGAAGGGAGCATTCGATTTCAACGGCACGAGCGTGCCGCTGGTAATTCATTTGACCAGCGACAACGGCGCGGTGACCGGAGCGGTGGAGGGACTGCCAACAACACCGGCGGAGATTCACGAAGGGAAGATTGACGGCGACACCGTGACGTTCTGGGTGAACACCGACTACCAGGGGACGACCTACAAGGTGGTTTACAAGGGAAAGGTCTCTGCGGGACAGATTGATTTCACGCTGGGCACCGAGGATGGGAGTTGGAGCGCGCAGATGACAACCGTTCGTGGATCGTGACTCGTGGTTCGTGAATCGTGACTTGTGGATCGTGAAGCGTGCTAGCCGGCTGCGCGAAAGCGGGATTTCCTGAAGCGCCAGGCGTAGACGCCGAGATTAAGCACGCAGACGGCGACGCCGGTCATGGTGATGAGCCAATCGGGCAGGTTGGGGTAAACCAGAGCGTCGAGGGTGTGCAGCAGGAAGCTGCCGTGATACGCTGCGAAACCGGCGCGCGATTCGAAATGCTGCTCGGCGAGGGTGAGCGGGCAGGGCCAGGGACCGGCTTCACCGGCGATTCCCCATAAAAGAGAGAGAATGTGCAATGTGGTCCACACGGGGCGGCCGCGCGTCCAGAGCGCGCCGAAGATCACAAGCGCGATCCAGACAAGATGAACGAGGAGAACGAAAATAGCAGCGGCAACCATGAGCGCGGTCTGGATCCATGGTAGCGACTCCCGATAACTAAATCGATTATTCTGGGTTTCTGGGAAGGAAGGCCGTGGATGCTTCGCTTGCGGGGATTTCTGTCTGTAATTTGTCTTTCGATCTTGTTCGCAGGAGTCGCCAGGTCACAGGCGGGCGGCGGAAATGCAGCGCCGCAGCCTGCGACCGGAGCGCCGGCCGTTGGATTCGTAATCGCAAGGCCAGTCCCGCATGAGAATGCGCCGCTGGGGAATATTCAGCGTTTTCCCGGAGACGGCGACGGCGCCTACAAGACGGGAAAATATCGCGACCTGTTTGCCGAGCAGGGGCACACGCCGCAAGAGACGCGCGCCAGGATCGAGAAGGCGTTTGAGCAACTGTTCCATGGCGACGGGCAGGAGCAGCGCATCTATTTTGAAACCGGAGCGAACGAGAACGGGACGCTCGCGTACATTACCGACTGGGCAAACAACGACGCGCGCACCGAGGGCATGAGCTACGGAATGATGATCTGCGTGGAGCTCAACAAGAAGCGCGAGTTCGACGCGATCTGGAACTGGGCGCACACCTACATGCTGATCACCGATCCGACGAATCCTTCGGTGGGTTACTTTGCCTGGTCGATGAATACGGATGGAACTCCGCGCTCGACGGGAGCCGCGCCGGACGGGGAAGAATACTTCGCGATGGCGCTGTATTTTGCGGCGCATAGGTGGGGCAACGGGAAGGGGATCTACAACTACCAGGCGGAGGCGGACAAGATTCTGCGCGGCATGCGGCATCATCCGGTGCTGACGGGAATGGGCCCGTTCCGCATTCATCCCGGCGATAAGCCATTTGTGCAGCCGGATCAGCCCTGGCCGAGCCCGAACAATCGCCGCATGGAGGAGGAGGCAAGGAAAAGCGGGCACCCGGTGCCGGCATTTCATTTTCCGCGGACCGCGCGCCAGGAAACGATCGGGCCGATGGTGGACGAGAGCCACTTCATGATCAAGTTCGTGCCCGACCTGCCGGATGGCGTGACGGACGCGAGCTATCATTTGCCGGCGTTTTATGAATTGTGGGCGCGCTGGGGGCCGGTAGAGGATCGTGCGTTCTGGGCGACGGCGGCGGATGTGAGCCGGGATTTTTTCAATCGAGTGACGGGGCCGGAGACGGGACTGACGCCGGATCGCAGCAACTATGACGGCTCGACCGTGATGGGGTTTGACGGAAAGCCGACGCCGTTTATGGCCGACTCCTGGCGCAGCGTGAGCAATTGGAGCGTGGACTCCTCGTGGTGGCACAAGGACCCGCGCGAGATGGCGCTTAGCGCGAGGATTCAGAAATTTCTTTACGGCCAGGGCATCGATGCGTTTGTGAACCGGTACACGCTGGACGGAAAACCGCTGTCGACGACGCACTCGCCGGGGATGGTGGCAACGACGGCGGTGGGCAGCCTGGCCGCGCCGGATTCGCCCGAGGCGAAGGCGTTTGTGGATGCGTTGTGGAAGATGCCGGTGCCTTCAGGCGAGCAGCGCTACTACGATGGATTGCTTTATCTGATGAGCATGATGCATCTGAGTGGGGAGTTCCGCATCGTTGGGAAGCGGTGAGGCAGTGAACCGGTGAATAGGCGTAAGAAACGGGGACCGAGGGAAAAAGGCTACTCGGTTGGCTAGGAGCCGACGGCGGCCGGCAGGATGTCTTCAACGTCGACCCAGTGCGTGGGGTAGTTGCCGGTGTAGCAGGCGGTGCAGTAGCCGGTTTTTTTCTCATCCTGCACGCAGGAGAGCAGGCCATCGAGGGACAGATAGGCGAGGGAATCGGCTTCGATGTAGCGGCGAATCTCTTCGACGGAGTGGTTGGCGGCGATGAGATCGCGCTTGGAAGGTGTGTCGACGCCGTAGAAGCAGGGCGAGATGGTGGGCGGGCAACTGATGCGCAGATGCACTTCGGTGGCGCCGGCGCCGCGCACCATGCGCACGATTTTGCGGCTGGTGGTGCCGCGAATGATGGAGTCGTCGATGAGGATGACGCGTTTGCCGGCAAGCAGGTTGTGCACCGGGTTGAGCTTGAGTCGCACGCCGAAATCGCGCACGCGCTGCTCGGGCTCGATGAAGGTGCGGCCCACGTAGTGATTGCGGATGAGGCCGAGACGGAAGGGAATGTGCGCCTCTTCAGCGTAGCCCAGCGCCGCGGTGACGCCGGAGTCGGGAACGGGAACCACGACGTCAGCGGGAACGCCGGATTCGCGCGCCAGCTGGCGGCCCATCTGGTCGCGCGACTCCTGGACCCAGCGGCCGAAGATGCGCGAGTCAGGCCGCGCAAAGTAAACGTGCTCGAAGATGCAGCTTGATTGCGGGACGCCGGAGGCGTATTGGCGGCTGGTGACGCCATCTTCACTCACCATGACCAGCTCGCCGGGCAGCACATCACGGACAAACTCGGCGCGGAGCAGATCGAAGGCGCAGGATTCGGACGCGACGACGACAGCGTCAGAGCCGTCGGGGTTTTTCATGCGGCCCATGGAGAGCGGGCGGAAGCCGCGCGGATCGCGCGCGGCGAAGATACGGTCGCGCGTCATCATCACGATAGAGAACGCGCCTTCAACCTGCGAAAGCGAGTCGGCGATGGCGTCGACGAGGCTGGCGGCGCCGGAGTGGGCGATGAGCTGGACGATGATTTCAGAGTCGGAGGTGGTTTGAAAGTAGGCGCCAGCGCGTTCGAGGCGCTCGCGGAGATTGCCGAGGTTCACCAGGTTGCCGTTGTGCGCGATGGCGATGAGGCCCTTGGTGGAGTCGACGCGGATGGGCTGCGC
>JASHYS010000503.1 GCA_030042915.1 Acidobacteriaceae bacterium | reverse complement strand
TCACGTTGGCTGTTTCGGATTCGATGCAAACTGTCACCTCAACATCAGATTTGGCAACTCTGCCAAGGCCGCGTTCCGAGCTAACGAGCGAAGATCGCTCAATCGAAAGCTCGATTCAATTGCGGGGCCCTGGTTTCTTTCGCAGGGTTTAGAACCGCCAGACAAGGCCGCTGGAGATGCGCCCAAAGTTGGTTGGCAGGCCTGGGACATAAGGCGGCTCTCCGTCCGCGGCCCCGCTTGTATCCTCCTTGAAATAGGCGTACTGATAGTCGCCCTGCACGCGAAACGCAAAGTGCGGCGAAAGGCGCGTATCCAAGCCTCCGCCGACAATGGCTGAGAACGACGCGGTATGGCCGTCAGTCCTGCCGGCGCCCCAATCGTCGTTCACGTTGCCTTCTCCCGCCAACGCCTCGACAAACACAGCCTCTCTTCTGAAGTTTCTGCCGTATTGGCCGCCCGCCATGATGAAGTATGGATGTTCGATCGCGCCCAGGTTGGTTCCGCGATATTGGAAGACATTCATCTTGAAGCGCAGGTCATGCCATGCCGGAATGGCGAAGGCGATCTCATATCCGTTCAGCGACTGGTGAGCACCCTGCACTCCATTAATGGAGTTGGAAAGGAGGCTGTAGCCGCCGTAGAGCTGATACCGCGAGGAAAAATCATTTTGAGCGCGTAGGGTGGCTGCAACAAGCAAAAATGCAGCACACCAACACAGACGAGAAAACATTCAGCCTCCGTGACTTGGGAACCCCGATGCGATCGATTAACCGGGGCCGAGGAATCTTGCGAGGAATCGTGCCTAAGTCTACCCGTGCAGTTTATTGGTTCAAGTTGGATGGGCGCAACTCCGCCTCAGGGTATCGGCCGGCGGCAAGCAGGCAGGGACAAAACGGCTCAAGCAGCAGACCCACTACGAATTCACTCCGTTGATGAGGAACCCTCCGTCGATGACAAGAATCTGGCCGTTGACGAACGCTGCCTCATCGGAAGCAAGGTAAATGACGGCACCGGCAATCTCCGACGGACTGCCAAAGCGTCCCATGGGAGTGCGGTATAACAGGTCCTTGCCGCGCTCGGTGCCGCGAACCAGTCCTTCGCTCATTGAAGTGGGAAAAATACCTGGCGCAATCGCGTTCACGCGCACACCGTCAGCGGCCCACTCCAGCGCAAGCGACTTGGTGAGCGCCCCCACGCCGGCCTTGCTGACGCAATAAGCCACCACACCGCGAAAAGCCAGGAAGGTGGCCAGCGAAGCCAGGTTGATAATGGCGCCGCGCTTCTGCTTCAGCATGGTGGCTCCAAAGACCTGGCAGGCGCGAAATGTACCGTTCAGGTTGATATCCAGAAGTTCAGTCCAGCGCTCCTCGGGTAACTTGATGGCCGGCTGGTGAAACGTGATGCCCGCGGAGTTGACCAGAATGTCGATGCGACCGAATTGCGCCAGGACGGCATCGTGCAGCTTTTGCAGCGATTCGCGGTTGCGCACGTCCGACTCGACGCGCATGGTTCTTCTTCCCAGAGACTCGATTTCCGCGGCGGTACGGTCGACCTCCTGCTTGCGGCGCGACGAAGCCACCACGTCCGCGCCCGCCTCGGCCAATCCCAGCGAAATCGCCTTGCCCAGGCCCGAAGTCCCGCCCACCACGACTGCGCATCGACCAGAAAGCTTGAAAGTGTGCATGGAACAAAGATTACATAAACAACGCGGCAGCTCCCGAGGGAGCCGCCGCGCAATCGGAACGTGGATCAGGTTAGAAGCTGATGCGGCCACCAAACTGCAGCGCGCGGGCACTCTGCGTTTGCGAGTACGCCGTGCCGAAGCTGGTGATCAATCCAAACGTGCCGTACTTGCCCGCTGCCACGTTGGAATTCGAAGGCACCGTCGTGTTCGGATTGTTCAGGAACGGATGGTTGAACACGTTGAGGGCATCAAGGCCGACCTGGAACTCGGATTCGCGCCAGATGTGGAACCGCTTGTAGAGACGTGCATTGACCTGTGAGTTGCCGGGTCCGCGGAACTCGTTGCGGCCGGTATTCCCTAACACCGGCGAAGCTGCCGACTCAGTAGGGTTGCCGAACGAGGCTGGGTTGAACCAGGGCTTGCCGCCGTCGACGTTGGTGGCGCCGAAGGTCCGGTTGTGGCCGCTCTCCTGCTGATACGGCGCAACCAATTCGGCATACTCAGCGCCAAACCCGGGAGCAAACCCTGAGATCACGTTACTGTTCGCGGTGACTGAGAATGGGAATCCGCTGTAGTGGCTGAATTGCCCATTCAACTGCCAACCGCCGATGATGTCGGCCGCCAGGCCGTGGTTCAACCACATCTGCCCCGGTCCGAAGGGCAGGCTGTAGATGCCCCACACCTGCAGATTGTGCTTTTCGTCATAGCCCGCCGATCCTCTGTTGAGGGCAAACATGGTGGGATAGTTGAACGTCGTGCCGCCCGATCCCGAACCGGCGCCGTTGTCTTCGAAGTCGATGGCATGCGAGTAGGTGTAGACCACGCCCAGGGAGGCATTCCTGCCCGCGTTGCGCGTCAACTGCGACTGCAGCGCGTTGTACATGGAACTGAAGATGGGCAGATTCATGGTGATCCCGCCGGTGTTATAGCAGGTCAGGTTCATTGTCCCGGCGCACCACTGCTCGTTGATGATGGTGTTGTCCTGGAAGCTGCAGCCGCCGGTCAAACCGGTTGAAGGATTGTACTGGCCGCTGGGCAGGCAGGGCGAAGAAGAGGTTGGGAAGGCCGCCGCATTGAGATAGCCGACGCCGGCCGGTTGGCGAACGAAGTGATCGCCCACGTACCCGACGTTCCCCACGAAGTTCTTCCAGAGTTCCCGCTGTACGAACAGGTTCCAGGTCTCGATGTAGCCGCGGCGGAAGTTCTGCTCCACCGTGTTGGTCGATCCTGAAACCGGGAGCGATGCGAACCCGGTTGAGTAGTTGGGGGCGACCTTGGCAGTTGCCGGGATGCCGTAGGTAAGGTTCATGGGCGCATTGCCATTGGCCGGGTCTACGGCGATGGTGAAGTTTCCAGTCCCGACGAACGAGGGCGCCAGGTCCTCGGGGAACGAATCGCGCAGGTAGCGCATGCTATCGGGATCGGTGGTCAGGCCGAAGCCGGTACGAATCACCGTCTTGCTGTTCAGCCGGTAGGCGATGCCGAGGCGAGGCACGATCTGTCCCCACCCGGCGCCAATGCCCGCGCTGCGCGGGTTGCCGTTGATGCCGCCTACTTCGACGTTCGCCGATTCGGGCAATCCGGGAATGAGAACGGATGCGCCGGTGTGATCGCGGTATGGGGCTGGATAAATCTCATACCGGATGCCGTAGGTCAAGGTCAGCTTGGGAGTAGCCGTCCACGTATCTTGCGCATAAAGGCCATCCTCTGACCAGCGCAGAGCGTTGGGATTGTAGATTTGCGAGGGGTCGCCAATGGCCTGGCTGGCGCCATTGTTGGGCAGGCCCAGCAGGAAGTCGGCAAGCGAGTTGTACCCCAGGATGCCACAGGATAGGACTCCCGAGGAGTTAATCGAAGGCGTGCAGGTCATGCCGCCCTGGAACGTGAAGCCGCCACGCGGGGTGTTAGGCTGGCCGCCGCTGGTGGGTTGGAAGTGGTTGAGGTCGAAGTGATAGTAGGTATAGCCGAACTTGATGGCGTGGTGCCCATGCAGCCAGCTCAGGTTCACGTCGCCCGTGAACTGGTTATCGCGGAATTCGAAGGGGTTGGCGCCGTTGTCGTTGCCGAGGCCAGTGAACGTGGAGAGATAGAATCCCGGGATGCCGTCATAGTCGAGGCCGCTGCCGTTGGTCCCCGGAATCTTGAGCACGTCGAGTCCGTAATCGCCGTCAGCCACGTCGAGCGTGGATTGCGCGTAGGTCTTCAGGCGGGTAAAGCCGAAATCGGCGTCGAGCACCAGGTTAGGAGTGAACACGTGGCTCATGCCGAGCCCTGCGTTCTGACCCTGGCCACCAACGTCGCCCGGCTGACCGCCGTCCGCCGTGGGACCGCCGGCGCAAGCGCTGGCGCCTATGGTTGCGCCGCAAGGTGTGTCGCCCAGAACCTGTGGATCGATGTCGGAGTAAGGCGCGATGCCGTACTTGCCGTAGATTTGCGTGTTCTCGTTCGGAATGTAGGTAATCTTCGAGTCGGAGGAGTTGTGAGTGTAGGCGACGGTCGCGGTTGCGTTGTAATCGTTGGCCATGGAGTCCGCCAGCACTCCCGCGGTCGGTGTGCTGATGGTCTTGGAGATCGCCGCAAGGTTATTCATCATGATCCCGCCGGCCAACGAGATTCTCGAACCCGGGATGGTATTGACGCCGCTGCCGGATTCTCCGTATTCCGCGGTGAAAGTGGGCCGGCACTGGAATGCCACATACCCGTCGATGGTGGGGATATTTGGATTCGGGCATAAAGTGGGATTCACCAGGCTCTGCCAGCCCGTAACTTGCGGCTGCGGATCGTAGAGCGTGGAGTACGGCGCCGCCTCGGAGAAATTGGCGCCCGTGGTGGTTATGGTGGTGGGGTTCATGACACTGTCGGGAACGGTTTCAGTAGCGGTGGACAGGCTGCGCCGCGTAATGCGGTCGAAGTTGCTGAAGAAGAAGAGCTTCTTCTTTCCGGTGAGGATCTTTGGAATATAGACTGGGCCGCCGATGTTGCCGCCGTATTCCTGATAAATATTTTTCGGAACCGCTCCGGTCGGGTTGAGGGAGCTCTCAAGCGATGCCTGCGTGGCAGTATAGCTGCGGGCATTGATCGACCCGTCCTGGTAATACTCCCAGGCGGTGCCGTGAAAATCGTGGCCGCCGCTCTTGGTGGTTACGCGAATGGAGGCGCCTCCGGCGTTGCCTTGCTCGGCATTAAAGTCGTCGGTGGTGACTGTGACGCTCTCGATGGCATCGGCCGGCGTGACATAGGCAATGAGATAAGGCAGCCAGCCGTAATAGTCGATGGCGCCGTCAATGCGCGTGGTGTTGCCGTTGGCCGAGTTGCCGTTCACGTTGGTCATCATGGCGCGCGATGGATTGCCACCGATGGAGTTGTTTTCGCGCACGTCTGCGGCGCCGGGAATCAACGTGTAGAGCGACTCGTAATTACGGCCCTCTGACGAGCTGATGGGCAGTTGCGTAATCTCGTTCTGGTCGATGTCGCTATCCACCTCGGCAGTTTCGGTCTGCAATTCAGGTGCCGCCTCGGTTACCGTGACTTGCGAGGATACCGATGCCGGTTGCAGCATGACATCAACACGCACTTGCTGGTTGACTTCAATCTGGAGGTCCTTCTGCGTGAAGCCGGCGAAGTTCCCGGCAGGGGGGATGGATAACGTGTAAGAGCCGGGCAGCACGTCGAGAAGAGTGAAACTTCCGCTGCCGTTGGCCTTTTCGGTGCGTACTTCACCCGTCGCCTGATTGTTGATGGTGATGGGAACATTCGGGATCACCGCGCCGGTTTTGTCGGTCACAGTTCCCGTGATGGAGCCGTACAGCACTTGCGCGCGCGCGGCAGTGCTGATAACAAACATTGCCAACAGCGCGACGGCTACGAACAACATTCTGACCGCACACGGTTGGAACCGAAAGTAGCTTTTTGGCCTGCCAGACATACCCACCTCCGAGAGGGGTGTTAAGGTTTTTGCGAGCCTTGCCGAACTTGAGGTGCAAAGGCAAGACAAGTGGTCGCTTACGTTACGCCGACGTAAGCAGACTGCTCTTCCCTCGGAATCGGCCGCCGCAGGTACTCAACACAAGGAAGTACACACACTTCCTTCCGCACATCGCAGGTCTGCGGTGGTCAATTCTTTGGCGCTCGAAGTATATGAAGCAATTTATTGATTTGTCAAGAAAAAAGCGATTTACTTTGGGGTGAAAGCAGGTGACTTCGCAGGCGACCTGCCGGTGCACCAAATTCCCAGAAGTACCGGGCATTTGGTGATTTACGGGCTTACGGACGCCCGGTTACCATGCGTAGGTCCGCTTTTATGCGAATGTAGAAATTTATCCTTCACGGCTTTCCGCGCGTTTATATTAGTTTCGGACCATTTAGCAAGGGAAGAACTGCCTCGCTGGGGTTCTTCGTCGAGCGAAAGCAGTGCAGAAATGCGCGAAACCGATAAGCCGATGCGGCCACGGCGCGCCGTCGCCTCAAGCGAAACAGCCCGCGAGATCAACCGCGACATTCTGCTCCACACCATTCATCTGCATCAGCCAGTGAGCCGGGCCGATCTGGCGCGACTGACAGGCCTGCAGCCAAGCACTGTCTCTGTCATCATCGGCCAGTTGATTGACGAGGGATGGGTTTTGCCCGGCGAGCTGGGACGATTGCCGCGAGGCCGCCGGCCTACATTCGTCACCCTGAACGATCAGCACGTGACCTTGGCCATCGACCTGCGGCCCGGTAAAGCAAACCTGGCCGTGGTTGACATCAATGGCAAGATCCTGGGCCGGGACGTGGCCATGTTCGAGGTGCAGGAAGACTCAACCCTAAAGGCGAGGACGGCCATCAAGCACATTGCCGGAGCGGCACGAGCGCTGAAAATGGCCTACGGCGATCGCATCTTCCATGGATTGGGAGTGAGCGTTTCAGGCCGCGTGGATCAGAAGACGCACCGCCTGCTGTTCTCGCCCAACGCGCCGTGGACGCAGATCGATCTGCACGGAGAACTGGAGAAGGCGCTGGAGATTCCCATCAAGATGGAGAACGCCGCCAATGCCTGCCTGTTCTCAGAACGCTGGTTCGGAAACTTCGGCGACACGCTGAACATGATTGTGGTTTCGGTTTCTGAGGGTGTGGGGACCGGGCTGCTTGTGGACGGACGCGTGGTGCGCGGCAGGGATGACATGGCCGGCGAGTTTGGCCACATGCCCATGGAGGAGACAGGACCGGCGTGCGGGTGCGGAAACGCGGGCTGCTGGGAAGCCTTCGCCTCAAACCGCGCCGGGCTTCGCTACTACCATGAGCTGGCGCCCGACAGGGCGATCACTACATTTCAGGAATTAATCGACCTGGCCCGCGCCGGCGACATGCGCGCGTTGCGCGCCATCGACAAGATGGCGACATACCTGGCGCGGGGGCTTACCATGTTGTCGGCCGGGCTGGCGCCTGA
>JASHYS010000502.1 GCA_030042915.1 Acidobacteriaceae bacterium | reverse complement strand
ATGGCCTGAAACTCAACGATGGGTTTCCCAAACTGCTTGCGCGCTTTGGCGTGCTTCACGGCATGGCCCCATGCGCCCTCAGCCAGCCCCAGCATCTGCGCCCCGATCCCGATCCGCCCACCGTTCAGCGTCTCCATCGCAATCTTGTAGCCGCTGCCCACGGCGCCCAGAACCTGCGCGGCGGGCACGGCGCAATCTTCCAGAATCAGCTCGCAGGTGCTCGAGGCGCGAATCCCCAGCTTGTCTTCTTTCCTTCCCACGGAGAATCCGGGAGTGCCTTTCTCCACAACGAAGGCAGTAATCCCTTTGTAGCCGGCGCCCGGGTCCACGGTGGCAAACACGATAAACAGACTCGCTTCCCTGGCATTTGAGATCCAAAGCTTGCGCCCATTCAGGACGAATCCGTCGCCGCGTTTCTCGGCGCGTGCCTGCAGCGCAAAGGCGTCGGAGCCCGATCCGGCTTCGCTCAATGCGTATGCGCCCACAGCATCCTTGGCCAGGCGGGGAAGATACTTGCGCTTCTGTTCCTCGGTGGCCCACCGCAATAACGCGCTCGCAGCCAGCGTGTTTTGCACATCGACCACCAGCCCCACCGCAGGATCGACCGCCGAAAGCGCTTCAACCGCCAGCACCGCATCGAAAAACGAGCCGCCGCTGCCGCCGAACTCCTCGGGAATCTCGATCGCCATCAGCCCCAGCTCAAACATCTTGCCGAGCAGCGCCGCATCCATGTGCTGCTCCTCGTCCATGCGCCGAACCAGCGGCGCGACCTCGTCGCGCGCAAATTGCGCCACAGTGTCGCGAAAGAGCGCTTCTTCATCGCTCAACTGCGTCAGGGGCATGCCCACCAAGAGTGCTTTCACCGTTCCTGCCTCCAAACATCCGAGCAGTATTATCCCAGATCGTGTGCGGCGTTTTCGGAGTCGGTGCGAGTTCCCTGGTCCGTGCCGGTCACCGCTCCCTGACGCTCCCACCCCAACAACGAAGAACATGTCGTTGGGGGCCCCGGATGGTCGCGCTGACTTTGCGGCTGCAGCTGCAGCCCAGCAGGAATTCCGAAAACGCTATGGCGATGATATGCTGCGTCTTTGAACCCGCGCCCTGAGGCGCAGGCAATTCTCCCATGCTGATCAAGGGTCACGTCTTTCTTGTCACCGGCGGCGCATCCGGACTGGGTGAGGCCGTGGCGCGCCTTCTGGTGGCTGAAGGCGGCGCCGCCGTCATCGCCGACCTGCAGCGCGCACCCGGCGAATCTCTTGCGTCGGAGCTCGGCTCTGCTGCGCGCTTCGCCCTCACCGACGTCACCAGCGAAAAGGATGGAGCCGCGGCCGTCGAAGCCGCTCTCTCAGCCTTCGGCCATCTTCACGGCCTGGTGAACTGCGCCGGCATCGCGCCTTCTGAGAAGGTTCTGGGCCGCGACGGGCAGCATCGTCTCGAAACGTTTGTGAAAGCTGTCAACATCAACCTTATCGGCACGTTTAACATGATCCGTCTTGCCGCCGCGGCCATAGCAAAAGAAGAGCCGGGCGAGGACGGCGAACGCGGCGTGATCGTCAATACCGCATCCATCGCTGCCTTCGACGGCCAGATCGGCCAGGCAGCCTACGCCGCATCGAAAGGAGGCGTGGTGGCACTCACACTTCCGGTCGCGCGCGAGCTGGCACGGTCCGGCATCCGCGTGGTCACCGTGGCGCCGGGGACCTTCGCGACGCCCATGATGGCCGGATTTTCACAAGAAGTGCAGGAAAGTCTCGCCAAAAGCGTTCCTTTTCCGCCTCGGCTCGGCCATCCGCAGGAGTTTGCCGCGCTGGTCAAGCAGATCTTCGAGAACCGCATGCTCAACGGCGAAACCATTCGCCTCGACGGCGCGCTGCGCATGGCGCCCCGCTGAAGCGTTCGCCTTCACCGGCGCATCCAAAGTCAAGGAACGGCCATGCCCATATCAGATCCCGTTGTGATCGTCGGCTCCGCGCGCACGCCCATCGGCGGCTTTCTGGGCGATCTCAAGGAGCTTTCCGCTCCCGAACTGGGCGCCGCCGCTATTCGCGCCAGCATCGAGCGCTCTGGCATTTCGCCCGATTCGGTCGACGAAGTTCTCTTCGGCTGCGTTCTTCCTGCCGGCCAGGGCCAGGCTCCCGCACGCCAGGCTGCCCTGGGCGCGGGCTTGCCGCTTTCCACGGGTGCGTCGACGATCAACAAGATGTGCGGCTCGGGGATGAAGGCCGTCATGCTGGCCCACGATCTGCTCCTGGCCGGCAGCGCCGGCGTCATCGTGGCCGGCGGCATGGAGAGCATGAGCAACGCGCCCTATTTGCTCGATCGCGCGCGCAGCGGCTATCGCATGGGCCACGCGAAGATCCTCGATCACATGTTCCTCGACGGGCTCGAAGACGCGTACGACAAGGGCCGGCTGATGGGCACTTTTGCCGAAGATTGCGCGCAGTGTTACGCATTTTCGCGTGAAGCGCAAGACCAATACGCGCTGGCGTCGCTGGAACGCGCGCACAAGGCCACCGCCGATGGCAGCTTTGCCGCCGAGATCGTGCCCATCACCGTGAAAGCCGGCAAGACTGAGCGCCTGGTGGTGCACGACGAGCTGCCGCTCAAAGCCACGCCCGACAAGATTCCGCACCTCAAACCGGCGTTTCGCGAGGGCGGCACCGTTACGGCAGCCAACTCCAGCGCCATCTCTGACGGCGCAGCGGCATTGGTGCTTATGCGCCGCTCGCAAGCCGAACGCCTCGGCCTCAAGCCGCTGGCTACCATCGTGGCGCATGCCTCCTTTGCGCACGCGCCGGCACAATTTCCCACCGCACCCATCGGCGCCATGCGCCGGCTGATGGAGCGCACGGGATGGGCGGCCGGCGAGGTCGATCTGTTTGAGATCAACGAAGCCTTCGCCGTGGTCGCCATGGCCGCTATGCGCGACCTCGGCCTGTCTCACGAAAAAGTGAACGTCCACGGAGGCGCCACCGCTCTCGGCCATCCCATCGGAGCCTCGGGCGCACGCATCCTGGTCACGCTGCTCGCGGCACTGTCAAAGTACGGCCTCAAGCGCGGCGTTGCCTCGCTCTGCATCGGCGGCGGCGAAGCCACAGCCATGGCCATCGAGCGCAACGCCTAGCGAAGGCGCCCGGCAGATACCTTTGCTATACTCGCGTCTAACCACCGGCATCGTCGGAGTTGCGGCATGAGACGATTCGCGCTTTTCGCTGCGGTTCAGTGGTTTGGCGTGGTGGCCTTCTGCCAATCAGCGCCGACTGCTCCCGGAAATCTGCAAGCCTCGCCCGGCACAGCGCCGGCTGCCCAATCGCTGTTCCATTTCGACGGCAGCCAACTGCAGATTTTTCCGCAAACGAATTCCCAGAAGACGGGCTCATGTGCCGGCCAGAACAAAGATGAAAACCAGGCGAGCATTCAGGTCGGCGCAAATCAGTTCTTCCACGCGCCGTGCCTCAGCCCGAACACGCTCATGACGGCCAACTACTATCCGGTTTCTCCGGCGCTGGTTGGGCGTCGGCCTCAAGGGACATTTGAGCCGATTCCGACGCAGTGGCCCAAAGCAAAATTCGAACAGATTCCGACCACGTGGCCAAACCTGAAGGTCCAGCAGATTAGCGGACCCACACCGGACTCAGCCTCTCAAAAGTAGCCGTTAGCGGCGACCCTCGCGCCGCGCTGCAGAAACGCGTGGGCTGCGACTCGAGAATGCTGTAAGGGTGAGGTATCTCTATCTCGGGCTTTTTATGGGTTTTTACGGTTATCCGTTGCCTGTTCGCTAATCCCTGTTCCCGTCTCACGCGCCCGCCAACGCAGGCGCCCCTCGTCTCGATTTTGAGATGCGGGTCGACTTCTCCGCTTGCGGCTTGGTTTCTCCTGCCGCGGTCACCGGCACATGTGCCAGCTCCCACGCCGAGCGATCTTTCAGCAGCCCGGCTACCAAAGCGGTGTGCATGGCGTGGCCGGCCCGCTCGGCAACGACGTGCCCCT
>JASHYS010000501.1 GCA_030042915.1 Acidobacteriaceae bacterium | reverse complement strand
AGGAAGGCGCTTGCCAAGAGGTCGACACCGAAGATGATGGTGGAGAGAGCGATCGTTATGCGATAGAACCAGGGAACCCGCCGGCCGGCAATACGGAAGATGAACCAGACCCAGAAGATTTCCAGGGTCTGCCCACTGCCATAAACCACGTAATAGAGTGCAGACGGTATGGGAACGAGCGCGTACAGGCAGAACTCTGAGAGGCGCAGGAGGCACAGGCACCAGCACACAAGGGCAAGGAGTAAGAGCTCGAGCCGGCTGTGGTCGCTGACGTAAAGGCCGAGCAGCATAAACCCAACGACACCGATGAGGCTGAAGCAGAGACCGATGGGAAGATAGCCGAGCGCACCGGAGAGCGCAGCAGCGGCGCGTTGATCGTCGAGGGCCTTGAGGTCGCCGAGAAGGATTTCTGCGGGGGTGGTCTGTACCTGTGGGTCGCGATACGCGATGCGCAACGCCAGCGTGGCGGCGGGTGTGAGTGATGCGGGCGCGAGCGGGACGGTGTAGAAGTCACCCATGGAGAACTGCGCGCTGGCGAAATTGCCGCTGGAGCCGGCGAGCGCGCCGTTCACGTAAACCTGCGATGCGGCAAGGAGCTGGACCTCGAGGGCGGGGTGATCGAGGGTGCGGAGCGGGGCGAGATTGGCGCGACAGCGCACCCAGTAGTGCGGCTCGCCGGTATTCAGCTTCCACTGTGCATACGACTGCCAGGCGGAGTCGTCGAATGTGGGGGCGGCCCAGGCGGCGTCGTCGCCAGCATGCCACACGCACTGGCGAGGCGTGAGGGTCACGGTGGACTGCGCGCGCAGCGCTGCTGATGCGGCGAACAGCGCGAGCAGCAGCAACTGGGCGAGGCGGGAGGCGAAGAATCCGGGCATGGAGCACCTCGACTTAGGCATGGAGGACCTCAGCTGGAGCGAACTCGAGTGTGAGCACGGTGATGTCATCCTCCTGGCCGTAGGTGCTGGCCGCACGAGCGATGTTTTCGGCGGATTGAGTGGAAATCGCTGCGGCGCGATCGAAGCCGAAGAGCTGGCCGGCGGAATTGCGCGCTTCGATGACGCCGTCGGTGAGCAGGGTGAGCTGTGCGCCCGGTGGCAGTGTGAGGGTGGTTTCGGGGTATCGTGATGCGGCGGAGAGACCCAGCGGCAGGTCGAA
Organism: Acidobacteriaceae bacterium; assembly: GCA_030042915.1. Next base: position 5,469 of record JASHYS010000501.1, on the reverse strand, counting down.
TTCGACCGCGATTTCTTTGCCGTCGAGATAAGGCGTGAGGTGGCCAGCGTTGGCGACGGTTACGACGCCGCTGGTGTCAGCGTGGAGAGCGAGGCAGGTGGTGAAGCCGCCGGCCTGTTTCTCGAGCAGCAACTCGTTGAGCTTAGCCAGCACGCGCGACGGCGGGATGGGCTCGTGTCGCAGCAGGTCGAGCGCGCCGATGACCGCGGAGACAACCATGGCGGCGGCAAGGCCCTTGCCACTGACGTCGCCGAGGACGACGCGCCTGGCGCCGTCGGAGAACGTAGCTACGTGGTAAAAGTCGCCGCCGAGCTCAGCCGCGGCCCGGTAAACGGAGTCGATTTTCCAGCCTGTGCCAGTGGAGTCGGCGGTTTTGAGCAAAATGGATTGAATGCGCTGAGCGGCTTCAACCTCGGAGCGTTGCCGCGCCAGACGCGCGCTCACGCTGGCAAAGCGATCGAGCAGAATCCACCCCATCATGGGCAAAAACAGAAAAAGTGAGAGTTTATCGGCGGTGAGCGGAAAGGGACGGTTGAGTACATTGGGAAATTGGACGAATCTGTGCTGCAGCCCGAGAATATAGCTCCAAACCAGCAGGACGCTGCCCACGCCCACGCTGCCCCGGACGATCCATGCGAGGAAGACTTGCCGCGCCTCAACCATGTGCCAGCGGCGCAGGAGAATGGGGAAGGTGGTTCCATAAAACACGAGGACGGCGACGGAGAGGGCAAGAAATTCGAATTCGGGCGAGAGCCATCGCTGGCCAAAAACCTCAGAGATGGCGCCCGAGACCGTTAGCAGGCACAGGGAGACGCTGAACCAGAAGAGCGTCCGGCTGATGCGGCCCATGGGCTCGCGCACGATGGCGAAGATGAACAGGAAGGCGCAGGAAAAGATGCCCAGTGTACAAATTGACAGGCCGGTATCCAACCATGCCGTATCGACGAGAGCGCCGGGGAAGAGCCCGTAGATAAGCGGCTGGCTGACGGAGGCAAACAAGACGCTCAAGCCGAACAACAGGTACTCGCGGCTACCGCGCTGGCGCAACCAGAGGACAATTGCGACGCAGCCTGAGCAAACGACGAGAAACGCGGAGAGTATCTCGACGGTGGACTGCTCGGTGATAAGCAGGTTGCGGTAGCCGTTGAGAGGCTTGACCAGTTCCGGTGATCCGATGAGGAAGCCGGGCAAAGCGCCTGAGCCTGCAGGAACAGCGTCATTGGCGTGGAAGCCGCCCACGCCGCGCTGCGCCGCAAAGTCAAAAACAAAGACGCGGGCGGCGATGACCATGTCGGTGCCATGGGCACGCACCGTGTAATAGCCGTAGGGACGGTGAACGAGGTGCGCCGTGGGAGACAAAACTCCCGCGCCACCGACCAGAACACCGTTGACAAAAAGCTGGTAGGCATTATCGATGTGGACCGGTGACAATGCGACGGTCAGGTCCGGTGCGGGAAGGTGTATGTGAATGCGATACCACGCAAAGCCGTGATACCCGGCATATCCCTGCTGGTTCCAACTCTTATTTGCGTAGAGAAGCGGCCAGGAACGGTCGTCGAATTCGGGATTGGCCCAGCCGAGCGTGCCGGAGGGATCATCGCCGGTGTGAAAACGCCACTGTACCGGGCTGAGATCGGCCAACAGCTGCCGGCTCGAGGAGAGATCGACTGCCTGTGCCGCCGCGTGGGCTGCAAGCGGAATGAGCGCGGCAAGGAGGAGTCTCCTAAGCATGGACGGGTGCTCCGGCGAGAGTGAGTGTGAGCACGGTGATGTCATCCTCCTGGCCGTAGGTGCTGGCCACACGGGCGATGTTTTCGGCGGATTGAGTGGAAATCGCGGCGGCGCGATCGAAACCGAAGAGCTCGCCGGCGGAATTGCGGGCCTCGACAACGCCGTCGGAGAGCAGAGTGAGTCGCGCGGCCGGAGGCAAAGTCAGGGTGGTTTCGGGGTATCGCGATGCGGCGGAAAGACCCAGCGGCAGGTCGAATTCGACGGTGATTTCCCTGCCGTCGAGATAAGGCGCGAGATGGCCGGCGTTGGCGATCGTGCAGGAGCCGTCGGGACGCAGCCGAACCACGAGGCAGGTGACGAATCCGCCGCGAAGATTACCCGTGAGGGATCGGTTGAGCGTGCGGAGGATCTCTGCGGGCGCGCCCGGCGAGAGCGTGCGCAGCGACCCGATGATGGCGGAGACGGTCATGGCGGCGGCCAGTCCTTTGCCACTGACATCGCCCACCACCACCACGACCTCGCCGTCTTCGCCTTCCAATACGCGATAGAAGTCTCCGCCCACCTGTGCCGCGGGCTGGTAGACGCATTCGATTTGGAAGCCGGGCACCGCTGGCGGGGGTGTAACCAGACGCTCCTGCACCTCGCGCGCAGCATCAAGCTCGGCAGTGACCCGCGCCTGCTCGAGACTGACGCGGCGATGGCGGAACAACAGAACCGGACCGATGGAGAGCAGGAAGAAGAACATCGACAGGTCGTCGTATTCAAGGCCAAAGCGCCCGACGCGGTACTCACGGAACCAGGGAACAGTGAGGCCGAGCACTTCAATGCCGCTGGCCAGCAGAAATGAGGGCAGCAGCAGACCGGCCTCTCGGTTTCCGCCCCTCCACTTCCACGCAAGAAACGTGAGCGATCCGACGACGAAGGGCAATTGCACGAAGAGCAGAATCCAGTCGAATGTGCGGGGCGAGATCCGGGGCAACCAGGGGAGACTCTGGCTCAAAAAGGGCAGGCCAATGAGGACTGGGGCGATCAACAGTAGAATCTGATAGCCGCGCATCCAGCGGTTGAGGCGGACCCGGGTGAAGGCGGCGATGAAGCCAACCAACGGCGCATAGCGGCCGATCATTCCAAGCGCGTCGGTAAGCATGCTGGTGGTTTGCGGAAGCAGCGGGTAAACCCCATTGAAGACCGATTCCAGCGACATCGTCCCATCGAGAAAGAGGAATGCGGCAAACCAAAGGTATTCACGGGCGCTTGGGTCGTTGCGGAAGGCAAGCAGCAGGATGACTCCGCCGAGCAGCTCGCCCAGGCAGAGCAACGTTTGCGGCAATGCCAGGTAAAGGTTGGCTGCATCAGCAGCGGTGCGTATGTCTTCGAGAGGATGTGCGCTGCCGAGGAGCATGTCGCCGCTGCGCGGCAGTCTTGCTGCCCGGCCATAAGGCCCGACGATGCGAATGGCCAACTGGGCGGGGCCGGCCGGCAAATGCACCAGCAGCCAGCGCCGCGCTTCGATGCTGGTGCGCGGCCAACTGGCGCAGCCGGCGGCCCTCTGGCCATTCACGAACACCGTGCAATCATCGGCGTCGGGCTTCAAAAGCAAGGCCGGATTGGAAATGGGCTGGTCAGAGGTCACGGTGGCGCGCAGCCAGGCGACATTGGCGCCTTGGGCCGACAAACTGCTTTTGCTAAGCCAATAGGTGAGGCCCGGGCGAGGATCGGTGGAGGCGAGAGGCCCGCCCGGAGGATCGCCTTGGTAGAGGAGCCAGGGGCCGTCGGGAGGCGCAGGTCCGGCGGCGCCGTGCGCGACGATCGCCTGCGCGCGACCGGGAGCCGCAGCGGCGAGAAGGATCAGCGTCAGGATGGAAGCCTTACCGGCGCGGAGCAGCGCACAGCGCTCCCTACGCATGGAGCACCTCGGCTGGAGCGAACTGGAGGGTCAGCACCGTGATGTCGTCTTCCTGCCCAAAGTGCTGAGCCGCGCGGGCGATGTTTTCGGCCGATTCGGTGGAAATGGCGGCGGTGCGGCCAAAGCCGAAAAGCTCGCCGGCGGAGTTGCGGGCTTCTATGACGCCGTCAGAGACCAGCACCATGGACTCGGCCCCTCCGAGCTGGAGCCGCTTCGTCGGGAATACGGTGCTGGGCAACGCGCCCAAGGGAAGAACTCCGTCGAGCGCCAGCTCTTTGCCGTTGATGTAAGGAGGCAGATGCCCGGCGTTGGCCAGCTCCACGCCTCCGTTGCGATCGATGCGCATGGCCAGGCAAGTGACGAGACCGCGACCCTGCAGCCGCTCGTTGAGCAGCGCCAGAATCCGGCTCGGGTCGGATGTGAACTGAAATGCGGTGCGAATAGCGCCCACAATCAGCGTCGCCAGCATGCCGGCTTTCAACCCCTTGCCTGCCACGTCGCCGACAACGATCAGCGTACTGCCGTCGCGCGGGTCGGGAAGCACCTGGAAAAAGTCGCCGCCCACTTCGCGCGCGGGCTGATAGACGCTGCGGATGGCCAGGCCGGGCGTAGGCGGCAGCTTTTCGGGGATAAGGTATTGCTGGATTTCGCGGGCCGCATGGAGCTCGGCGGCAGAACGCGCCTGCTCGCGGCTGACGCGCGTGAAGCGGAAGAACATAACAACGCCGATGGCGAGCAGGAAGAGCAAGTCGGCAAGCTCAAAGGAGCGCGTTCCGAAAGGGCCGATGGGGATGGCGTCGCCGAGACGGGCCAGGCTGGGAAGGTGGAAGTTTGCGCCGATGATGCTGGCATCGGTGATAGAGACCGTGGCGATGGGCAACAGGCTGGGCAGGATCAGCCATCCTGCTTCCCGGTTGCCGCGACGGTTCCAGAAGAGGAGAAGGATGGGGAGCGCGAAAGCGGCGGGTACGATGAGCGCCATTTCACCGACATCAAAGACGCTGCGGCTGAGATAGCCCAGCCATGACGGCAGGGTGAGGAGCGCGGGATACGCAAGAAGGAGAGTTTGATAGATGCGCCACCCGCGCGTGATGCGCTGACCGACAAAGATGAAGGTGAACTCGATCTGGAGAACGGCGACAACGTAAATGGAAGGAGTGCCTATGAACCAATGAAGGGAAAAAGGAATGAATCCGAATCCGGCGAGGCTGAAGAATAGACCGCCGGCGGGCGCAGTGAGCAGGTAACAGCCCAGCCAAAGATATTCGCGATGGTCGGGCTGATACCAGAAGAGAAAGAGAAGCGGAAAGCCAGCGAACAAGGCCAGGAGATAAACCACCAGAGCCGAAGCGACGTTGTTGAACCGTGCGGCAACATCGGCGCGATGAGCGTCGCGAATCGCGGGGAGGGTCCCGAGAGCGACGCGGAAGGAGCCACGATCGGCAATGAACATGGAGGTGGGAGGAATGTGGCTGCGCAAGGCAATGACTGCGTCTCCGGCGAAGGCGGGAAGCACGACCACCTGGGTGCGTGGATAGGTGACAAACAGGTCTGAGCGCAAATTTGGACCGGGTACGCGCCGGCCATTGAGGTAAACCTCGAACGTGCCGGGGCCGCCGGTGACCAATAGCGCGAGCGGCGAAGTTGCGGCGGGAATTTCGGTGTGGAGGCGATACCAGCGCCAGCCTGTCTCGTCGTTAGCAGGGGTAAGCGCGACCACGCGCCAGGCGCTGTCGTCAAAGCCGGGCTGCGCCCAGTCGAGATTGTCGCCGCTCTGCGCGCGCCAGCCGCTGTTGAGATCGACGGAGCCGTTGGGCCAGGCCGTAACAGCA
>JASHYS010000500.1 GCA_030042915.1 Acidobacteriaceae bacterium | reverse complement strand
TACAAGAGCCAGAAGGCCTAGACGGCAGAAGCAGTTGGCGGACCCACGGCAAGCGTAGACCGTTTCCAGACAGCTCGCGCTGGCGATAACCCGTCCGGTTGACCGGAGGGTGCCCGTTCGGGCAGGTCACTGATGCTCCTTCTTTTTCTAACGCGAAATCTGCTCCCACAATAGAGAGACGAGTTTCGGCGACCCGGCATCTTCTCGGATCATGCTCGAACGACGGGCAGCCCATGCCCGGCGCCAGGTGATCTAGGGCGGGCAAGTGATGTTTAGCAGGTTCGCGGGGAGTATCGTCGCAAAACCGGAAATGACTGCTTGCTTACTGACGAGTTGCCAGTGGCTCGGGCGGTAATGTGAGCGTTGTCTCTCCAGACAACATGACCTGACTCGGCGCGGAATCAGAGAAACCTTGATGACGATTAAAAGCTCCACACAAGGGACAGGCACGAATGCGCTGGTTCGTACGTTTTGCGGACCTGCCGGGTTGCGCGCCGGATGGCGGGCGCTGGTGTTCCTATTGTTGATGGCGCTTGGTGAGTGGCAGGGCAGTAGTGTCATCAAAGCTGAACATAAGCTGTTTGGCGCAGGTGAAAGCGCAGAGGGTTGGCTTTTCGAAAAGGCCATTCTCTTCGTATTTGTTCTGATTGTCGTTTTGGTTATCGGAGCATTCGAGCATCGCAGTCTTCGCGAGTATGGTCTCCCTTTGCGGAAGGCCTTTGGCAAGAACTTTTGGGCTGGCGCACTCTGGGGATTCGGCATTCTCACCGCCAACGTCGTTTTCATGTTTGCGATAGGCGCCTATTCGTTCGGACAGATTGCGCTTCCGATCAGTCAAATCGTGAAGTACGGTTTGTTATGGCTGGCGGCGAATTCGGCAGTCGCTCTGTCAGAGGAATTTGCCTTCCGCGGCTATCTTCAATTCACCCTGACTCGCGGCATGCGGTTCTGGCCGGCCTCGGCAGTGACTTCGATCCTTTTTGGGTTGGCGCATCTTGACCGTTCGGCCCCCTGGCAGGACATCGCAAATATCGCTCTTTGGGCCGTTTTTCTCTGCCTGGCGCTGCGTCGCACCGGCAATTTGTGGTTCGGAATCGGCAGCCACATGTCCTTCGATTGGGGCCTTTCCTTTTTCTATTCTTGTGACGCAAGCGTTCGTGGCCATCTCTCCAACGCTTCGATGCATGGAAGTCTCTGGCTTACTGGCGGAGCGGCTGGACCGGAGGGCAACATATTCAACGTATTTCTGGTCGCCGCCGCAATTCTGCTCTTGTTGAAGGTTTATCCCCAGGTAAAGTACCCAACCGCTGTGGCGGCAAGGTGAAACTCCGCGGATTTCGCATGTCAACCCCCCGCCTCCCGCCAAACTGACCCTATCTCTCTCATTCCAAAGCCAATAAAAAATCTCCAAACCTTGCAGGTTATTTCCGCCAATTCGCGCACAATCGCACCAGAGTCAAAGAAAAACGCGTCTCCTTGGGGTTGTGGGCGCCAAAACGCCCGCAACCGCCCCAAAATGACGCATTTACGAAAACCAGCGCTTTAGAATCACCAACTTACGAGAATCCCCCCTCCCCTAAACCCTCTCCTTTCACGTATTTGGGTATGGAGATGGTGGGGGGTGGGGATAAGAAAGGACAAACATGTATCCGGAATGTAGACACATCAAGCCGAGCGGCGCCAAGTGCCAGGCACCCGCCCTCAAGGGCACCTCCTTCTGCTACTTTCACACCCGCCTCCACGCCCTCGGCAAGAGGCCGCCAGACGATCCCAGGCTGGCCTTCGAAATCCCCGCTCTCGAAGATCGCGCTTCGATCCAATTCACCATCACCCAGGTGCTTCGCAGATTCGCCGCCGGCGCCCTCGACCGGCAGAACGCATACATCCTCCTCTATGGCCTCCAGCTCGCTTCCCAGAATGTCGATCGCACCCCTCTTGCCATCCCCTCCGATACCGTCGAGTCGGTCGACGGCAAAGAAGATGGCGAAGAGCTCGGCCCCGAGAGAATCAATCTGGGGCTCGCCTTCAGACCCCTTCAGCCGGAAGCGGCTCAACCCGCTCTCGGACCCGGAACCGTTTCGAACGGGCAAACCCCTTAAATCAGCCGCAAATGTTCAACTCGCCGGTGTAGGCGCGCGGGAAAATGGCTCACGCCTCATCCTTGTGCACAAGGTACTCATCGAGCAGAACCGTGACCAGAACGGCCGTGGGGATGGCCACCATCACGCCCAGAACGCCTTCGAGAGCCGAGCCGAGCAGCAGCGCCACAAAGATGGCAAGCGCCGGAAGATCGACGCGATTGCGCATGATGCGGGGAATGAGCCAGGAGTTTTCGATCTGGAGCCAGACAGCGAAGAAAATGGCGACGCCCAGCACGCGGCCCCACGAGTCGATAGCCGCAACCAGCAGCGCGAGCACCAGCGACACGGCAACGCCGAGCACGGGAATCACATTGAGCACGCCGGTAAGAACGCCGAGCGCCGACGCGTAGCGGATTTTCAACGACAGAAACACGATCGTGCTCACCGTGCCGAGGATGAGCATCAGGCTGGCCTGGCCAAGCAGCCATTTTTCCATGCGGCTGCCGGCGTGTTGGAGGGTGTGGTCCAGCCGTTGCCGCGAGCGAGGCCCAACGAACGAGAGAAACCAGCGATACGCCTCTTTGCCCTCGAGAATGAAATAGAGCGTCAGCACAAAGCCGGATACAATCTCGACCAGCGCGCTTGCCCAGCTTTTCACCGAGGTCAGCAACGACGAAGCAAACTGGCTCACGGAACCCTGAACCCAGGCGATGATCTGGTTGGTGTCCAAACGATCCATGAAGGGGATCTGCTTGAGCTTCGCCAGCAGCGCGGGAGCGCGATCGGGCATTTCACTGCTGAGCGCCTGCAGATCGCGGATGACCGGTGGAAAGGCCAGAAAGCAGAAGGCGGTAATCGCCCCCACTACCATGAGCAGAAGGATGAAGACCGCCGTGGAGCCTTCAAACGGCTTCCACCGCCCCACCCGCACCCGCGACGTGGCCCGCACCACCGGCGCCAGCACAACAGCAAAGAGTGCCGAGACGTAGAGCAGCACCAGAAAGCTGCGGATGATCCAGGCCACGTAAAGCGCCAGCGCCACCGCGAAGGCGAAGAGGATGTGGCCGCGAACGGTTTGTGGATCCTGGCCGGATTGACTCATGCGATCGTACCTGGCGAAGTGACCCGGCCCTAGCTCCCGCTGAGGATTGAGCCGACAATGCCGCCCACCACGCCGGCCGGGGTTGCCGCCTGCGCATCATAATGCGGCAGATACTCGTTGATCTGCTGCGCCAGGCGTGAGATGGGCAGCGTCTGCAGCCAGATGGTGCCCGGCCCTGACAACTGCGCCAGAAACAGGCTATCGGCGCCGAAGAGCATGTTCCGGATGCCGCGCACCATGGTGATCTGAAAGTTGACTGAAGCTTGAAACGCGCCCACATGGCCCGGATGCACCATCAGCATCTCGCCCGGAGCAAGCGTCTTCTGCACCAGTTCGCCTGAAAGCTCGAGCCACGCTGTTCCTGCTCCGCCCAGGCGCTGGAGCAGGAACCCGCTGCCGCCGAAGATGCCGGCGCCGAGCGACTGCTGGAATCCCAGGGTGATGGTGACCTGCGGCGTGGCGCACAGGAAGCCATGCCGATGCACCAGATACTCCATCCCCGGACCGACTTCGACCGGAACAATGTGACCTGGCACTTTGGTAGCGAATGAAACCACGCCCGGAACCTGCATTGCGCGGTACTCGGTCATGAAGATGGTGCCGCCGGCGACAGCCCGCTTGAAAACGCCAAAAACGCCTCCACCGCCGCCCATTTGCGTGTGCGTCGTCATCTGGATGGAGGGAGTCATCCAGGAAAGCTCTCCGCTCTCTGAAAACACGCTCTCATTGGGTTGGAGTTCCACGTCAAGAACGGGCATCGTAGTGCCCAGAATCCGGGTCTGCATGGGAAAATCCCTCCTGTTAGATAGACAGTGTAACGGCACAGCGGCGCGATTCAGGAAAATGTTTTTTGAATCCGCAGCCGGGCGCAGGCCGCAGGGTGGTTATCACTAGTCACGGTGCGCGATGATGTAGTCCTTGATGCGGTCGTAGACGTCGCTCGGCAAAACGCCGCGATCGAGCAAGTCCTGCTTTGAGCGGTAGGGCCGAAAGCGGACGATGCGCCCCGCCCAGCTCGCCGTCATTCCCGGAACTTTGAGAAGTTCGCCGGTGCTTGCACGGTTGATGTCGATGCGCGCCTCAGCCGGAGGGACCGGGTTGGTTTTCGATGCAGTTTGCGGTGCGGCAGTTTGGGCGAAAACGAATGCCGAGCGACTGGGCGCGGCCACGAAGGCCAGGAACACCACGAATACCGCTACCGCAAGTTGCTCTCGGGAACACACGAGATCATTTTCCGCCCGCGGCGCGATCGGCTGCAATGGAGGCGATCACCGCCTTCCCGCGATGCACTCGTCGAGATGCGCGAGCACGTGCGGCCAGGCGTCTTCATGGCGCGTCTTCGACTCCTCATCGGGAAAGCCGGCATGGGTCAGGCGGAGCCGCGTGCCACTGCCTTCGGGTGCCAGCGCGACAGTCACCTGGGTTTCCGCGCCCTTGGTTGCGGCAGTAAGCCATGTGAGTTCAATCAGGTGAGGGCGCTCGAGGCGGAGAAAGCGTCCGTAATGCGGATGGCGCTGGCCTTCGAATTCCGTTTCGAAAAAGAAGGCAGCGCCGGGACGAGCCGTCATCGAAACCGAGCCGGGAGCAGCAAACCAGAGATCGAACTGCTCGGTCCAGGCCCGGAAAAGCGCATCTGCAAACGCATTCATTCTGCGCTCGAAAGTGAAAGCAACGGGTCTCGTGGAAAGATCAGGCATTGGAAACGGCATAAATCCTCCCAATGGTGAGCTGGCAATCATTTGACATGATCGAGGGTTTGGCCTTAGTTTGAAAAGAGATGCAGAGCCTCCGCCATCATGGCCATCACCATCATC
>JASHYS010000060.1 GCA_030042915.1 Acidobacteriaceae bacterium | reverse complement strand
TGGCGACCTCGACCATTTCTTCTTTGCCCTCGGGATAGTTGTCGATGATCACCTTCAGTGGATGCAGCACCGCCATGGCGCGGCTGGCGCGGCGATTCAGGTCGTCGCGCTGGAAGTGCTCGAGCATCTCGATGTCGGTGATGCCGTTGGTCCGCGTAGCGCCGATCGACGCGCAGAAGGCGCGAATGGCCTCTGGCGTAAAGCCACGGCGGCGAATGCCCGACAGCGTAGGCATGCGCGGATCGTCCCACCCGCTCACTCGCCTTTCCTGCACCAGTTGCAGCAGCTTGCGCTTTGAGAGCATGGTGTAGGTCAGGTTCAGCCGGTCAAATTCAAACTGGTGCGAGGGGAAGATCCCGAGTTGTTCGATATACCAGCGGTAAAGCGGCTGGTGGTCGGCGAACTCCAGCGTGCACATGGAATGCGTAACGTGCTCGATCGAATCCGACTGCCCGTGCGCAAAATCGTACATCGGATAAATGCACCACTCGTCGCCGGTGCGGTGGTGCGTGGCGTGCAGGATGCGGTACATCACCGGGTCGCGCATGTTCAGGTTGGGCGACGTCATGTCGATTTTGGCGCGCAGCACGCGCGAGCCGTCGGGAAACTCGCCGGACTTCATGCGTACAAAGAGGTCCAGGTTTTCGCCTATCGTCCGGTTGCGGTAGGGCGAGTCTTTGCCCGGCTCGGTGAGCGTGCCTCGGTACTGTCGAATCTCGTCGGCCGAGAGGTCGTCGACGTAGGCGTTGCCGGCCTTGATCAGCTGCAATGCCCACTCGTAAAGCTGGCCAAAATAATCCGAAGCGTAACACAGCTTTTCCCAGTCGAAGCCCAGCCAGTGCACGTCCCTCTGGATCGACTCGACGTACTCGGTTTCTTCCTTCTCGGGATTGGTATCGTCGAAGCGCAGGTTCGTCTTGCCGCCCACTTCGTCGGCCAGCCCGAAATCGAGGCAAATCGCCTTGGCATGGCCGATGTGCAGGTAGCCGTTAGGCTCCGGAGGGAAGCGTGTCTGAATCACGGCATCGCCGTAAGTTTTGTTGCGCACGTCCTCGGCGATCTGCTCGCGGAGAAAGTTGTTCACAGTGCGGACGTCGGCGTTTTCCGGAGCAGTTTCTGTCATACGTTCAACAACTATTATCCCACCGCGGAGACCGCGCTTCTGTGATCCCCGTTCGAGTTTGCCCCCATGCCGCTCAACGCCAGGGATTGGTTAATGCACATGCAGAAGATAGTCGACAAAGCCGAATTCGCTCAGCGCGCTCACGCCGCACCCGATCAGTGCGCCGAGGGTAAGAGCCGCAGCAAAGGCCTGCCGGTTATCTTGCTTCTGCCGCCAAAACAGGTCGAGCGCACCCGCAACGATCAAGACGAAGAACTGGGCAATCGACAGAAAGAAAATGGCGACGAGCCTTGAGCTGATTCTTGCGGCGAAATAGGCTGGGCTTACGGTGCCGTACTTCGAAACGAGTTCCTGGTTCCGGTGATTGTCGACGATCATCATCACCAGGTCGACCGTGCTGTACTCGAGATACACCATCAAAAACGCGGTCATGATAACCACTGCCGTGGCAATGAGCGCCGGAAGCGGGATGTACGCGTGAATCAATGGCGTTTCCACATCCGATGAGTATCTGAGAATCGCACACGTCAGGAAGATGACGATCAGGCAAATTCCAAAATCGACGAAGCTCCAGCTGATCGGTCGTTGCGCACGAAGCAGGCCTGAGATCACAGCCCTTATCCCGGCGGATTTGCCTGTCGCAATCGCGTTGAAGGTCGCGAGCAGAATGGCTGCGCTCTGGCCGAGAAGAATGGAGATTGACGTGAGCGCAAGCGGGATCGCTGCAACGATGGAGGGCTGAGAAACCAGGCCGCGCCTGAACCCGATCAAACAAACAAAGACCACAGCCACGATAGGAGGGATCGCGAGAGCGAAAAACGTGACGGGCGAATCGAGAGTCATCTTCCAACTCCGGACCGCACGGCTATGTGTGCGGATGAAACCTATGCCAGTTTAGCCAAGGCCTGCTGGATGCGCTTCAGGCACACTTCGCGGCCAAGGACAACCAGCGTTTCAAACAGCGGCGGCGCATTTTTGCGCCCGCACACGGCCACTCGGATCGGCTGAAAGGCCTGCCCGGCCTTCAGGCCAAGTTGCGTGGCGGCATCACGGAGAGCCCCGTCGAGCGCATCGTGATCGAAGGGCGTTGCAGCCAGTACCTGCTGCGCCGTTTCGAGCACCCGCCGGGCCATCGCGGCATCGCCTTTCTGCGGGATCAACTCGGCGGGATCGTACGGCGCGAGCTGCTCGACAAAGAAAAAATCGGCCGCCCCCACCGCGTCGCGCAGCAGCTTGATGCGCTCGCGGATAAGCATCGTAACCGCCAGCACTTTTTCCCGCGCAGCATGGAATCCGGCCTGCTCGAAAAACGGCTGCAGCAAAGCCGCGAGCTGTTCGACAGGCAAGGCGCGGATGTGCTCGGCATTGAGCCAGACAGCTTTGGGATCGAACGGATCAGACTCCGTGAAGTTGATGACCGCGTTGGCGCGGTTGACGCCTTCGAGCGTAAACAGGGCGCAAATCTCATCCAAAGCCAGAAACTCGCGGTCGTTTTTGGGCGACCAGCCCAGCAGGCAGAGAAAATTCACGAAGGCCTGCGGCAAAAATCCCGCGTCGCGATAGGTGGTGACGCTCACCACGGGGCCGTGCTTTCGTTTCGAAAGTTTGGTGCCGTCGGGAGCTACCAGCAGCGGTAAATGCGCGAAATGGGGCAGCGTTGCGCCCAGCGCTTCAAAGATCAGCAGGTGTTTGAAGGTGTTGGTCAGGTGATCCTGGCCGCGAATGATGTGACTGATGCGCAGGTCCGCGTCGTCCACGCACG
>JASHYS010000499.1 GCA_030042915.1 Acidobacteriaceae bacterium | reverse complement strand
GGCCAGGTGAAGCACAAGCAGATTTTTTCTTCCATCCGGCCAGACTTGCGGCTGGCCAAGTTGCTGCTGAGCCTGAGGACGCGATCGACTGATGCGCTGCTGGGCGCGGTGGCGAAGGTGCTCAGCGACGAAGGGATCGAGCTGATCAGTTCCACGACGTTTCTGGAGCCGCTGCTGGCCGAGGAGGGCGCGCTGACCGCGCGGGCGCCGGACGAAGAAGAGTGTAAGAACATCGAGTACGGGCTGGGGGTAGCGCGGGCGGTGGCGGGGTTCGATATCGGGCAGACGGTGGTGGTGGCGGCGCAGGCGTGTGTAGCGGTGGAGGCGATGGAGGGTACCGATGCCACGATTGAGCGCGCCGGGCGAGTGATGCGCTCGCTTGACGGTTTCCCAGAAGGCGGCGCCGCAGCGGAGCCGTCAATTCTTGCCCGCAGGCTGACCGTGGTGAAAGTGGCCAAACCCAACCAGGACATGCGGTTCGACGTACCCGTGATTGGGCAGGCGACGGTGGAAACCATGATTCGTGCCGGAGCAAGCTGCCTTTCGATCGAGGCCGGGCGGACGCTCCTCTTTGACCGCGAGGCGCTGCTGAAGCGCGCAACGGATGCTGGCATTGCCATTGTGGCGACGCGGCGGTGACAACTGGAGTGACACGGCGGTGATATAAGGGATCAGTGGACAGTGGTCAGTGATCAGCGACCGGTAGCAGGTTTCCCCTTTTCCAAGCTCTCTTTCCTGTTCCGCGTTCCCCAATTCCTATTCCCTGTCTTCAGGAGGTTCTCGTGCACAAGTTTCTTCTTATCGGATTTGCGGCAGCAATTGTCGCCGTTGTGGCGACCGTTCCACTGGTAAGGGCACGCGCGGCCGATGACACTATGCCCGCCGAGGGCCAGATGGCGCCCACCTTCACGCTGCCCTCACAGGAGGGCACGCCGATCTCGCTTGACCAGTATCGCGGCAAGTGGGTGGTGCTGTACTTCTATCCCAAGGACATGACCTCGGGCTGCACCATTGAGGCTCACAAGTTCCAGGACGCACTGCCTCAGTTCGACGCCAAGAACGCGGTGATTCTGGGCGTGAGCGTGGATACGGTGGAAAGCCACAAGCAGTTCTGCGCCAAAGACAGCCTCACCTTCCATCTGCTTGCCGACCCCGATCACAAGGTGGTGAGCGCGTACGGGTCACTAGGCGGCTTCAATGGTATGGTGATCGCGAATCGCAACACGTTCCTTATCGACCCGCAGGGCAAAATCGCCAAGGTGTGGGTGAAGGTGAACCCGAACAACGCCGCGTCGGACGTGCTGGCGGCGATTCCGTAGCTGCAACGCAAAAAGGCCCGGCAATGAACCGGGCCTTTCGATTGCTGTGGGTTGGATGCCCGAGTGCTGGCAAGCTACTTCCTCGGGCATGACACATCTGCCTGCACGCAGCGCGTGCTCGAAGTTTGGATCGAGGCGCCGAAGTTACTTCTTCTTCGACTTCTTCTTGGCTGCCTTCTTGGCGGCTTTCTTGGCCTTCTTTGCCGAAGCCTTCTTCTTGGCAGCTTTCTTGGCGGGAGCCTTCTTCTTGGCCGCCTTTTTGGCTACCTTCTTGACAGCTTTCTTGGCAGGAGCCTTTTTCTTGGCGGCTTTCTTGGCCGGAGCCTTCTTGGCAGCTTTCTTCGCCGGTTTCTTCGCCGCGGCCTTCTTCGCAGCCTTCTTCTTGGGAGCGGGCTTTGGCGTTTCGACAATGGCGATCACTGTTTCTTCAGCAATCACCTCGTCGTCGTCCGAGGAGGTAAGGATGCCGGCAGTCTCCAATTCATCTTCCTCTTCGTCGGCAAAGGCTTCGACCCGTTCGGAGTCCAGATCACCCGGCTTCCCGAAGGGGTCGCCGTCACTCATTGCGTACATCCTGAACACTTCATCCATCCCATTGCCTCCAGCGGATTGCCGCTGATCAATATCAATTGCGATTTCGCGACGCAGATGGAAGCATCTTGCTCGCGGAAGCGATTGTAGCTTTAGCTTGCCCACAATGACAAGAAAAACACGAGCGCGAAGTGAAGCCGTCTGCAAATTTTTTCAAGGCGTGGCGGATTTTGTGGAGTTGGAGCTCTGGTGCGTGGCGGCGTTACCGGTTTTGGCGGGGGTTTTCGAGGCGGCCGGGTGCGCTTGCGCAGACGCCGGGGTCCCGGCTTTGGGCGAGGCGGTGGCGGGCCGGGACGCCGGCGCCGAACCGCCGGTATGCCCGGCTGCCGTTACAGAGCTCCGGCGGCGGTGCGAGGAGGTGTGCGGCGGCGGCAGGGGCTCAGCTACATGCAGACGGCGGCCGGGTTCGACCCGCGTGCCCGAGGGGATGTTGTTCCAGCGGCGAAGCTGCCCCAACGAAACGCCGAATCGGTCGGCGATGGTGACCAGCGTATCGCCGCGTCGCGCCGTGTAAAGCCGGGTGCGGGCCAGGGGCTCAGCGGCGGGTGGAACGGGAACCACCAGCGCCTGGATGCTCCCCAGGCTGTCGCCAACGTGGAGCTGGTTGGCAGTGGCCAGGCCTGCAGCCGTAACGCTGTACTCCTGCGCCACCGATGCCAGCGAGTCGCCTTCAGCCACGGGGTGGTAGCGCCAGGAGCTGCGTTTTTCTTCAGGGATAAGGGCAGCGCGCTGCTCGAAGAGGGTGGCCGTACCGGCGGGAAGATGCAGGTCGAAGGGCGGGTCGGGCGGCGTAACCATGCGCAGGAGGCTGGGGTTGAGGGCCTCAATCTCGTCCACAGGGGCTCCGACCAGGTCGGAAACCAGGCGAAGACCGATGGAATAGTTGATGGTCACCGTGTCGGTAAGCACCGGGGGATCCAGGGTGACGTCGTCGAACCCATACTGCTCGGGGTGGTTGGCGATGATGATGGCGGCCAGGATCTCCGGCACGTAGTTCTGGGTTTCGCGGGGCAGTTCGTGGCGGTTGTAAAGCTCCCAGAAATCGGCATAGCCGGTGCGCTCCACGGCGTGCTGGATGTTGCCGGCGCCGTGGTCGTAGGCGGCCATAGCCAGGTACCAGTCCCCGAGCTGGTCGTAGAGGAATTTCATATAGCGGCCGTAGGCGCGGGTGGACTTTTCCGGGTCGAAGCGCTCGTCGACATAGGTATTGCGGGCCAGGCCGTAGTCGCCATGGGGCATGAACTGCCACATGCCACCGGCCCGGGAACGGCGGTTGACGGCCTGCGGCTGGAAGCCTGACTCGGCTACGGCCAGGTAGATCAGGTCCTGGGGAACACCTTCCTCGGCAAGGACGCGCTGGATCATGGTTTTATAGCGGCCCGCACGCTCGAATGAGTGGAGCAGGGTGTTGTGGCCCTTCAGCGTGTAGGCGAAGAAGTTGATGAACCCGGCCACGTAGTCATTCATCAT
>JASHYS010000498.1 GCA_030042915.1 Acidobacteriaceae bacterium | reverse complement strand
TCGGAGCCGGCAGCGGCAGCTCCATCGCCACTCCGTAATGCAGGCTGACCCCTCGCGGCCCAAAGCGCCCCAACTCGCCCACGTACTGCCCATTGGCAAAAATCTGGTACCCGTCATCGACGTCGTTTGGCATCTCAAGCCACACCGGCTCGCGGTGATTCTGGACCCGCACGCGCAGCCGGTACCATGCGTACTGCACCAGATGCGGATACCCGCGCCGCGTCCATCCCGGCACGAAAGCGATGTTGCCGAACTGTACGTCGACCGATCCAGCCGGCGGCGTGAGGTCCATCGCCGCCCAGTGCGAATCGTCAAAATCGGGCTGCGCCCACTCCAGTTTTCCGTTCACAACCGGCGAATCGCCGGGGCTGAAGCGCCATGGTCCTGTCAGCGCCACTGCCGACTGCCCTAAATCGATCGTTCCCTGTTGTGCCCGAGCGGCGCGCGGCCCCATCGCGCCCGCAGCCAGCACCACGAGCAGCACCACGCCCATCGACCAGACTCTACGCATGAACCACCTCGGCTGGAGCAAGGCTAAGCGTGAGCACGGTAATATCATCCTCCTGCCCGAAGGCCTGCGCGGCCCGCGCAACTTCTTCTGCGGGTTCGGTGCTGAGTTTCGCGGCCCGCTCGAATCCAAACAGCTCGCCCTCGGCGTTGCGCGCTTCGACTACGCCGTCAGAAAGAAATGTGAGCCGCTCGCCGGGCTCAAGTTGAAAAACCCGCTCCTCGTAGCCATCTCCATGCGGTGGGCTCACTCCAACGGGCAGACCCGATGGAATTGGGACCTCGTTGCCTTTGCAATAAGGAGCCAGGTGGCCGGCATTGGCGATGGTTACTTCGCCGTTGGTCGAGACGTCAGCGCACAGGCATGTGGCAAAGCCGCCCAGCCGGTTCTCGGCGAGTACGCGATTCAGATGGGCGAGCAGGGCGGCCGGCGAATCGGAATCGCGCGCGGCCGCAGCTCCGAGCAGCAATGTTGCGGCCATGGCAGCGGCCGTGCCCTTGCCACTCACGTCGCCTATCAGCAACCGTTGCCGCCCATCGGCGAGCACGCGGCATTGATAAAAGTCCCCGCCCACGTCGCGCATGGGCCGGAACGCCACATCGATCTTCAGGCCCCGCGCGGCATCAAGCCGGGCCGGGGCCAGCATGCGCTGAATTTCGCTGGCGGCCTGCATTTCGCCGGCCAGCATCGCGCGTTCCTGGGTTACCTGCCGGTGGTCGCGGAAAAGCAGGCCGAGCAGCGCGGCCAGAACCGCGGCGATAAGAATAGCGCGCACTTCGAGCAGCGTGATGCCCCAATGGACAAAGAGATTCGGCACGCCCGGGATGGGCGTGGCCGTAGCTTCCAAGGCAAACCAGACAAAATCTGCTCCGGCCCACAGGATGTTCAGGATCGCGAGCGGGCGCATGCGTGGCGCCAGCCCCTTGAATGGCCAGAAGGCAAGGAACTGCGCGATGCAGAGAACCATGTGCAGGGCAATCCCCGGCTGGCGAAAGAAGATTTCATCCACCCAGCCAATCCATGAGGGCTGGTGGGCGAAGGACAAAAGGCCCAGGAGGCCGGGAGCATAATCCAGCGCGGTGACCGCGAGCAGAATGCGAACAATCCAAGGGACGCGGCGGCCTGCCAGAGCATAGGCGAAAGGAACCTGGGCAAGAGTAAGAACGATGTTGGCCACAAGGATGATGGCGAGAGAAACTTCGAGGGGATAATTTAACAGCGACGCGACGCAGAACTCACTCAGGCGCAGGGTGGCTACGCCCAGGCAGGTGGCGCAGAGGAGCAGAAGCTCACGGCGGCTGCGATCGGAAAGGTAGAGCCCGAAGAGCAGGACGGTGATGACGCTGATGACGAGGTAGCAAAGCGCCGATTCCTCGAAACGCGCCGAGCCGGCAAGGACCGCGTGAGAGCGCAACCCATCGAGCAGAACCTCATCGCCGGCGCGGATTTCCATTTTCGACCCGGATAAGCTCATGATGAGTTGGCTGTGACTGAGCGGGTCGCGGCGCGTGATGCGCAGCGCGAGAATGGATGGGCCCGAGGGGACAGGAAGCGAAGGGATTGCATAGGAGCGGATGGAATTCATGCTGAAGTTTCCGCTACGCAGGTTCCCGGCCGCGCCAAGGAATTGACCGTTCAGGTAGAGCTGATAGGCGGCGAATGTGCTCACCTGCACAGCCGGCTGGGCATCATTCCGGAGCGGGGCAAGGTCCGCATGGCATCGCACCCACAGTTGTGATTTGTGCGGGCGCGGCTGCCACTCCGTGTATGGCTGCCAGGCGCTCTCGTCCAGATTGGGTGCGGCCCACGCCGGATCGTCTCCGGCCCGCCACACGCACTGCTGCGGCGGGATGGTGATGACGGATTGTGCGGCGAGCTTCGCCGCCAGAATGAGCAGCGGAGCCAGCGTGGCGAGCGCTCTACGCATGAACCACCTCGGCTGGAGCAAGGCTAAGCGTGAGCACGGTAATATCATCCTCCTGCCCGAAGGCCTGCGCGGCCTCCGCAACTTTTTCTGCGGGTTCGGTGCTGAGTTTCGCGGCCCGCTCGAATCCAAACAGCTCCCGCTGCGCGTTGCGCGCTTCGACTACGCCGTCGGAGACAAACAGCATGGACTCGCCTTTACCGAGCTTGAGCCGCGCGGTAGAGAACGAGAGCGCCGGCAGCGCGCCCAGCGGCAAAGAGCCTTCCAGCGCAATCTCGTTGCCGTTAACGTACGGCGGCAACTGGCCGGCATTGGCCAGTTCGGCGTTGCCATCGCGATCGATGCGCATGGCAAGGCAGGTGACAAGCCCGCGGCCTTGGAGCCGCTCGTTCAGCAGGGCCAGGATCCTGCCGGGCTCCGAAGTGAATTGGAATGCGGTGCGAATGGCGCCCACGATCAGCGCGGCCAGCATGCCGGCCTTCAGTCCCTTTCCCGCTACGTCTCCCACCACGATCAGCGTGCTGCCATCGCGCGTGTCAGGGAGAACCTGGAAGAAATCCCCGCCCACCTCGCGCGATGGATGGTAGACGCTGTGGATGGTTAATCCGGGCGTAGGCGGCAGTTTCTCAGGGATGAGGTAGCGCTGAATCTCGCGCGCAGCGTCCATTTCGCCGGCCAGCAGGGCGCGGTCGGCGGCAATCTTGCGCTGTTCGCGGAAGAGAATGGTGACCAGCGCGAGGACACAGCACAGGGTGATCGTGGCTCGGAAAAAAAGCGCGAACACAGCCAAATTCACCGTGACAAAAATAATCCCCTTTAGTGCGGAAACAATGTGAATCGTGTACCAGCAGCCGTCTGCGATTGCCCAGAGCAGACAGAAACCGGCCACGGCGCGCAGATTGCGCGCGACACGATTCCAGGGCCAGAAAGCGGCCACTGGGGCCGTTACTGTGAGCAAAGATGCAACAAAGAAGACGTTTATCCAGCTATTGTAGAGTGCATCGAGGCGCAGGCTGAGACCGGCCGGCAGGACGGCGGTGCCGAACAGGTCGATGAAAAAGCCCAACGTGAGGGCGACGGCGATAAGGTAAAGCCACGGAACGCGCTTGCCGGCGATGCGAAAGAAGAACCAGACCAGGGGCACGCTCTCAAGCTCGCCCAGGCTGTAAGCGATGCACAAGAACCCTGATGGCAGCGGCACGAGCGCAGCCCAGCAGAACTCGCAAGCGCGCAGAATGAACAGGCACCAGCAGACGAAAGCGAGAAGAAGCAGATCGGTACGGCTCCGATCGGTGAGGTAGAGGCCGAGGAGCATGAAGCCGGCGACACCGATGAGCGCGAAACACAGGCCAAGGGGCAGGTATTTAACAGCGCCGGCCAGGGCGCGGCTGTCGCGGTGCTCGCCAAGGGATTGCTGGTCGCCGAGGAGAATTTCAGCGGGCCCATGCCGAAGATCGCGAAACATGATGCGCAGGGCGATCACGGCGGACGGCGTCAGCGATGACCGAGCCAGCGGGATGGCGTAGAAATCGTCGCCGCTGTACGCGCCACTGGCCATATTGCCGCCGCCGCCCACCAGCGCTCCATCGACGAACACCTGCGAGGCCGCGTCGAGGTGCACCTGGAGCGCGGGATGATCGAGAGAGCGGAGTGAGGCAAGACTCATTTGGCAGCGGACCCACATGTAGGTTTGGCTTGCGTCGACTTTCCACTCTACGTAAGGCTGCCAGCCGCTCTCGTCCAGATTGGGCGCGGCCCACGCCGGATCGTCTCCCGCGTGCCACACGCACTGCTGCGGCGGGATGGTGATCACCGCCTGCGCGGCAAGCACGTCTGGCCCAGCAGCTTGAGCGCATAGGATAGGCGCACCGGCGAGTGCAAGCAGCGGGATCAGGCCAGCAGGACGCATCCGGGACCTCGGCAGGAGGGAAGAGGGCATTACTCAATAACTTACAGCCAGAACCCCCTGGAACGCATTTAGAATTAAATTCGCGCGATTGGCATGAAAATCTTCCTGACTGGCGCGACGGGCTTCGTAGGCCATCATGTGGCGAAAGCTTTGGCCGCCGAAAAGGCCGATCTGCGCATACTGGTGCGCAAATCGAGCAATCTTGCCAACCTGAAGGGCATCGAGGGCGATCTGGTGGTTGGCGAGCTGCTCGATCCCGAATCACTCCGCTCCGCGCTCGAGGGTTGCGATGCGGTTGTGCATGTTGCCGCCGATTATCGACTCTGGATCCCGGATCCGGCCGCCATGTACCGCGCCAACGTCGACGGCACGCGCGCTCTGCTTCGCCTGGCTCGCGAAGCCCGCGTCAAGCGTTTCGTCTACACCTCGAGCGTCGCCACCATGCACTTCCGCACCGATGGCATGGTGATCAACGAAGACACTCCGGTCTCAATCGGCGATATGGTGGGCCACTACAAGCGCTCCAAGTACCTCGCCGAGCAGGAGGCATTGCAGGCAGCAGCCCAAGGACAGCAGGTGGTGATCTTGAATCCCACCACTCCCATCGGCCCCAACGACCGCAAGCCGACGCCCACGGGCCGCATCTTCGTGGACTTCCTGAACCGCAAGTTTCCGGCTTATGTCGATACGGGATTGAATCTCGTCGACGTTGACGAAGTGGCCCGCGCGCACGTGCTGGCGCTCACCAAGGGCAAGCCCGGCCGCCGCTACATTCTGGGCGGCGAAAACCTCACCCTCAAGCAGATCCTGGACAAGATGTCGGCCATCACCGGCATTCCATCGCCGACGGTGAAGATCCCCTTTGGCGTGGCCGCTACCTACGCGTTCTTCGAGGAATGGGTCACAGGCCGCATCCGGGGCCGCGAGCCGCGCGCCACGCTTGAAGAAGTGCGCATGGGCCGCAAAAAAATGTTTGCGTCGAGCGCTCGCGCGCAACAGGAACTTGGCTTCCGCATTCTTCCCGTGTATCCGGCCATGCGCGCAGCCATCGACTGGTTCCGTTTGAATGGCTACGCGCCATAAAGGCAGGGAATAGCCAGTAGCCACCAGGGAGTAGAAAAGCTGAGTGGGACGCCGCCGAACCGAGGGTTCGTGATGGCTAACCAGGCGGAGGATCGGATTCGAATGACGCGCGTCGCCCTCATTGCCGCGTTTCCCGGCGAGCTCAGACCGCTGGTGGAGGGCTGGCCGCACTCGACGCGCAACGGCATCCACTTTTGGGCGCGCCGCACCGAGGAGGAAGAGTGGATCGCCGCTTGCGCCGGCGCCGGTCAGTCCGCAGCCACGCGCGCCTTCGCCGCCATTGAAGAAGGCGGACCCATCGACCTGGTCTTTTCTCTGGGCTGGGCCGGAGCCTTGCGTGACGGCATCGCCGCCGGCGCCGCGCACAACATGGCAGGCGTGATCGACCTGCGCACGGGCGAGCACTTCGCCTGCGAAGCGGGCGCCGGCAAGGATTGGCTTGTCACCAGCCCGCGCGTTGCCGATTTGGCCGAAAAGCACCGCTTGGCCTCTGCCTACCCCGCCGCCCTCGTCGATATGGAGGCCGCGGCCGTGGCCCGCATGGCCGAGGCGCGCGCCATCCCGTTCTATTGCATCAAGGGCGTCAGCGACCCTCTGGACGCCCGACTGCCCGATTTCAATCGCTTTCTGGCCCCAAACGGCCAAATCCTGTTCGCTAACTTGATTCTTTACACGCTTTTGCGGCCCTGGTACTGGCCCGCGCTGCTGCGTTTGAGTGAAAATAGTAAAAAGGCTTCCCAAAGCATCGCGGAGTCACTGCGTGATTTTCTCGATGGGCAAATCTCCCGGTGAACGAGGTCACAGCACAGAGCGAAATGGCCACTCAAACCTCAAATCCTAGATTCCGCGTCGAATCGAAAATCCCTTCAACGATGCGGGCCGCCGTCTATCGGGGCATCAACGATATGCGCGTCGAAACCGTCGCGGTGCCCAGCATCGGACCGGGCGAGCTGCTTATCAAAATCGCCACCTGCGGAGTTTGTGGCACCGATCTCAAGAAAATTCACTCGGGATCGCACTCGGCGCCGCGCATCTTCGGCCACGAGATGGCCGGCGTGGTCGCCGCTGCCGGTGATGGCGTGACCAAGTTCGCGGTGGGCGACCGCGTGATGAGCTTCCATCACGTTCCCTGCGGCGAGTGCTATTACTGCCGCAAGCAAACACCCGCGCAGTGCCCGCTCTACAAGAAAACCGGCGCTACGGCCGGCTTTGAACCCTCCGGCGGCGGCTTTGCCGAGTACATCCGCGTGATGGATTTTGTGGTTGCCAACGGCGGCGTGGTGCGCATTCCCGATGACGTGCCGTTCGAGCAGGCGGCCTTTGTGGAGCCGGTAATGACGGTGTTGAAGGGCACGAAATTGCTGAATCT